>UROX01000180.1 GCA_900549685.1 uncultured Alistipes sp. | reverse complement strand
AAGGACTCGGGGATGCGGATTCCGTTCTGTTTCCGATAGAGATCGGAAAGTGTGGGGCGGGAGAACGCATCTCTTCGGATGCGGATGCGAAGGCATCGCGATGAAAATTTTACAACTCAAGAAAAATTTCTAAAAATGGGAAGATACATAGGACCAAAATCAAA
Organism: uncultured Alistipes sp.; assembly: GCA_900549685.1. Taxonomy (GTDB): domain Bacteria; phylum Bacteroidota; class Bacteroidia; order Bacteroidales; family Rikenellaceae; genus Alistipes_A. The sequence continues at coordinate 4,546 of UROX01000180.1, read as the reverse complement.
AATCGCCAGAAAATTCGGCGAAGCCATTTTCGGTACGGATAAATCTCTGGAAAAGAAGAATTATCCTCCGGGACAGCACGGACTTGCCCGTAAACGCAAGAAAGTTTCCGAATACGGTACTCAGTTGCTCGAGAAACAGAAAGCCAAAGCGATCTACGGAGTACAGGAAAAACAGTTCTACAGAACGTACGAAGCCGCAGCCCGACTGGGCGGTATCACCGGCGAAAACCTGCTCAAACTGCTCGAGTGCCGTCTCGACAACGTGGTTTTCCGTTTGGGTATCGCTCCGACGCGTGCCGCAGCTCGCCAGCTGGTTTCGCACCGTCACATCGTCGTGAACGGAAATGTGGTGAATATTCCCTCCTACACGCTGCGCGAAGGCGATACGGTGGGTGTTCGCGAAAAATCGAAAGCGCTGGAAGTGATTCAGGATTCTCTGGGCAGCGGTCGTCGCAGCCGTTTCGCATGGCTGGAATGGGAAGGCAGCCAGATGACCGGCAAGTTCCTGTCGAAACCCGACCGGGCCGACATTCCGGAGAATATCAATGAACAACTTATCGTTGAATTGTACTCTAAGTAGTAATTAATCGAGGAGCAAAAATTATGGCAATATTAGCATTTCAAAAACCTGAAAAGGTAATCATGCTCGAGTCCACCTCCTCCTTCGGACGGTTTGAATTCCGTCCGTTGGAGCCGGGATTCGGTATGACCGTCGGCAACGCGCTGCGTCGTATTCTGCTGAGTTCGCTCGAAGGGTACGCCATCACGACCGTGAAGGTGTCGGGCGTAGACCATGAGTTTGCTGCTATCCCCGGTGTCATGGAAGGAATGCTTGAGATCATTCTCAATCTCAAGCAAGTACGTTTCATCAGGACCGTCGAGAACGTAGACGACGAGAAGGTGACGGTCAATGTGGCCGGGCAGACCGAACTCACGGCCGGCTACATTTCGAATTTCCTTACCAACTTCACGGTGTTGAATCCCGATCTGGTCATTTGCCATCTCGATGCCGACGTGAAGTTCCAGATGGAACTGACCATCGGAAAAGGGCGCGGCTACGTCCCTGCCGACGAGAACCGTCCCGCCGATGCGGAATTCGGATTGCTCCCGATCGATTCGATCCATACGCCGATCAAGAACGTCAAGTATTCGGTCGAAAACTATCGTGTCGAGCAGAAAACCGACTATGAGAAACTCAATATCGAGGTAACGACGGACGGATCCATCCATCCGAAAGACGCGCTCAAAGAGGCGGCCAAGATATTGATTCATCATTTCATGCTCTTCTCCGACGAAAAGATTACGCTCAATCTCGAAGAAAGCAGCACGACCGAGGAGTTCGACGAAGATGTGCTTCACATGCGTCAGTTGTTGAAAACCAAACTTTCCGATCAGGATCTTTCCGTCCGTGCCCTCAACTGCCTCAAGGCGGCCGAAGTGGAAACGGTGGGCGATCTGGTTCGCTTCAACCGCAACGACCTGCTGAAGTTCCGCAACTTCGGTAAGAAGTCGCTCTCCGAGCTGGACGATCTGCTCTCTACGCTGAACCTCCATTTCGGAATGGACGTTTCGATTTACAAACTCGACAAAGACTAAGGGTTTGCCGAAGACGACGTCCCTCGACGTAAACAAGGACGCTAAAATTCAAGTAAATTATGAGACACAATAAGAAAATTAACCACCTCGGCAGACAGGCCTCTCACCGCAAGGCGCTGTTGGCCAACATGGCAAGCTCGCTGGTGCTCCACAAACGGATCAACACGACGGTTGCCAAAGCGAAGGCTCTGAGAATGTATGTCGAGCCGTTGATGACCAAATCGAAACAGGATACCACGCACTCGCGCCGTGTGGTTTTCAGCTACCTCAAGGACAAGAAAGCCGTGGCCGAACTGTTCCGCGAAGTGGCTCCGAAAATCGCCGATCGTCCGGGAGGATATTGCCGTATCCTGAAAACCGGTTTCCGTCAGGGCGACGGAGCCGAAATGTGCTTCATCGAACTGGTAGACTTCAACGAAACCTATACGAAAGAGGTGAAAGCCGCCGAAAAACCCAAAACGCGTCGTAGCCGCGCCAAAAAGGCAGATGCTCCTGCTGCCGAAGCCGCCGCTACCGAAGTTGCGGGCGAAACGGCCGCTCCGGCCAAAAAAGCTGCTGCAAAGAAAACCGCTGCCAAAAAGGCTGAAGAAGCCGAAGCTACGGAAGCATCTGCAGAATAAGCGATCGGAAAGAAATTTCTCGAAATTTCATAGGAAGAAAGACGTCCGGCATCATGCCGGACGTCTTTTCTTTTTCTCGCGTCCGGTCGTTGGATGTTCGTCCGAAACCAAACAGGAGGATATATCGGCTGAAGGGTATGTTTTCGGGAAGAGTGTGTGCCGGGGAGACGGGACATGTATTCAGAGCACCGGCTTCACGTACTTTCGTCTTGAAGGGGAAGGGTGGTGCGCTGCATCGTTTCTCTCGATGTATCGACGATATAGTCGCGGTGCCTCGTGTCCGAGATTTTGCAGCGATTTATCGTGGAGAGGGGATTCGGGACGGGCTGCGTATCCTGATTGGGTTCGGGGTTGAGACGGAGGTTGATCGGGCGATGTGTTTCGGGGCGGAAATCGATAGAACGACCGGCGAAAAACGTTCCGGTCGGAGGTCCGGAAGCCTGCACCCGGATCGATTCGACGGAGGGGATCGGGCCGGTGTGAAAATTTCGTTCGATTGCGGGTGCAATACGGGCAAAACTTGTTTAATACGATGTAAAACGCTATCTTTGGGACGATTTTCGGCTTCATCGTCCGATGACTGTCCGCGCGACGGGAAAGGGCGGAAAAATGGAGCCGGAATGTTCGGGGACCGACGCCGTATCGTCGGGACGGTCCGTGCATAGACAGAAAAGAACCGATTATAAACCAAAATTAAGAGAAATTATCATGGGACAGATTATCAGTGTTCATGCAAGAGAGATTCTCGATTCGAGAGGCAATCCTACCGTGGAAGTCGAAGTAACGACCGCCAGCGGTGCATTCGGCCGTGCAGCCGTTCCTTCGGGAGCATCTACCGGCGAAAACGAAGCGCTCGAACTGCGCGACGGCGATAAGAGCCGTTACTGCGGAAAAGGCGTACAGAAAGCCGTACAGAATGTAAACGAAGTGATCGCCAAAGAAATCATCGGCATGCAGGTGACCGATCAGGTGGGCATCGACAAGACGATGATCGCTCTCGACGGTACCGCCACGAAGAGCAACCTCGGCGCCAATGCCATCCTCGGCGTTTCGCTGGCCTGCGCACGCGCTGCCGCCGATCTGCTCGGCATGCCGCTCTACCGCTATATCGGTGGTACGAACGCCAAGACGCTGCCTGTTCCGATGATGAACATCATCAACGGCGGTTCGCACTCCGATGCTCCGATCGCGTTCCAGGAATTCATGATCCGTCCGGTGGGTGCCGCTTCGTTCAAGGAAGGTCTGCGGATGGGTGCCGAAGTGTTCCACGCCCTGAAGAAAGTGCTGCATGACCGCGGTTTGAGCACGGCTGTCGGCGACGAAGGCGGTTTCGCTCCTGCCCTGAACGGTACCGAAGACGCGCTGGAATCGATCATCGAAGCCATCAAGAAAGCGGGTTACAAACCCGGCCGTAAATGCGAAGGCGGCGACGTAGCCATCGGAATGGACTGCGCTTCGTCCGAATTCTACAAAGACGGCATTTACGATTACACGAAGTTCGAAGGCGAGAAAGGTGCCAAACGTACTTCGGCCGAACAGGTGGCTTACCTCGAAGAACTGATCGCCAAATATCCGATCGACTCGATCGAAGACGGTATGAGCGAAAACGACTGGGAAGGTTGGAAAGTGCTGACCGAAAAGGTAGGCGACAAATGCCAGCTCGTGGGCGACGACCTGTTCGTGACCAACGTCGAATTCCTCAAGAAAGGTATCGAAATGGGTTGCGGTAACTCGATCCTGATCAAAGTGAACCAGATCGGTTCGCTGACCGAAACGCTGGACGCCATCGAAATGGCTCACCGTGCCGGTTACACTTCGGTTACCTCGCACCGTTCGGGCGAAACGGAAGACGCTACGATTGCCGACATCGCCGTAGCGACCAACTCGGGTCAGATCAAGACCGGGTCGATGAGCCGTTCCGACCGTATGGCCAAATACAACCAGTTGCTCCGCATCGAAGAAGAACTGGGCGACGAAGCGATCTACGGATATACGAAGATCTACAAAAAATAGTCGCATCCGTCGTGTGGACTTTTGTCCTCCGACGAACGGGAAAAGGCTCCGAAATTTCGGAGCCTTTTTTTATGCAAAAATTTCGGAAGAACCCGTTCTGACAAAGAACCGTGCGGGTATTGCGTCCGATTGGGGTGGGTACAGCTCTTCGGACGGTAACGATAGGATGGGAAACGGGGCGTCCCGTTCGTTTGCGGTGTCTGTTTTTGCGGGTGTGGTTGTGGGGAAAACGGGTGTCGGTCGTAGGAGGCATTATGTAGTTTTTATAAAAATGCCATGATAAATTGTTTGTGTGTTGCGGAATTATTATATTTGAT
>UROX01000179.1 GCA_900549685.1 uncultured Alistipes sp. | reverse complement strand
GATGGACCGCATCACCTCCGGCGCCTACCAGACCTATTACGACGAAATGTATTCCGGCCGCTGATCGCCGCACCGCGACCGAAGACCGACCGACTCTCCGAAAACGCAGAGCTGAATACTATAAAAACGCAAAAACCTCGGTAAGACAATACATACCGGACAATGCAGTCCGTCACCGAATCTGTAACGGAAAAATAAGACCCGACCGAAAGGAGTGGAAACACCTTTCGGTCGTTTTTTTATCGTTTCCGGCCGGAAAAAGAAACCGTATCCGCCCCGGAATCGACGGGACAATCTTGCCTGTCCCGATCACACTCACCCGAGCTCGCCCGCACAAACATTCCGTCGCTTCACCGTCCCGACGGCTCCACCCGGACAAGAGTAGGACAGAGGTCGATATTTTCTGTCGATGCGACGTCCTCCGTCAGACAAGACTTCGGAGCAATCCGACACGCACCTTGTCATGCACGATCCGGCACAAGAACGAGATGCTTTCGCGGCAGCTTTACTATGATACAAGACGAAACGATTCTGCAACATTGTGACACAGTGACACACAGAATGTCCGCTTCAATTTGCGTCGGCATACCCAATAAAAAAGGTCCTTCGAAAAGGACCTCTGAGCGGAAAACGAGACTCGAACTCGCGACTCTCAGCTTGGGAAGCTGATGCTCTACCAACTGAGCTATTTCCGCATACGTGTATGCAAATATCGGTTTTTTCTCGGTTTAAACAAAATCCGGAGCAAAAAAAGAAAGGTTACGACATGCGATGTGTCACTGCGGGACCGAATCGGAATCGAATTCGGGACTATAATCCAACAGACTTGCATACCCCAGCAATTGCGTCCGGGAAATATCTGTCGCAGGATAAAACACCGACGCTTGTTCGACGGAGGTCCGCTCGTCCCCGAACCCGAACCCGGATAATCGAAGTACGGAAAACTGTCGGAGCAGTCCGACGGCCGCGGTAAACAACAAGATCCGGTCTGTCGGTCGGCCCGGTTCCGACGTACCGTCGGTGGAGCCGTGCCGTAGTCCGACAGGAGCGGCCACAGAACGATTTCGGGCGATACGAAAGCCGGCCTGTCTAACCCGAACAACGACCGGGAATCCGCACACTTCCGTCTGCCGACGATATACGGACAGCCCTGACCTGCACCGTGAAATCGGTACCGGGTCCGTCAATCCATCTTCAGCACGGCGAGGAAAGCCTCCTGCGGCACTTCCACGTTGCCTACCTGCCGCATGCGCTTCTTACCCTTCTTCTGTTTTTCGAGCAGCTTGCGTTTGCGGCTGATGTCGCCGCCGTAACATTTAGCCGTCACGTCCTTGCGCACGGCCTTGACCGTTTCGCGGGCGATGATTTTGGCTCCGATGGCAGCCTGTATCGCGATGTCGAACTGCTGGCGGGGGATCAGCTCCTTGAGCTTTTCGCACATTTTGCGTCCGAAATCATAGGCGTGATCGATATAGGTCAGCGACGAAAGGGCGTCCACCGGTTCGCCGTTGAGCAGGATGTCGAGCTTGGCCAGTTTGCTGGGTTTGTAGCCGGTCTGGTGGTAGTCGAACGAAGCGTAGCCGCGCGAAATGCTCTTGAGCTTGTCATAGAAATCGAACACGATCTCGGCCAGCGGCATGTCGAAATTGATCTCCACGCGGTCCTGCGTGACGAAAGTCTGGTTGAGCAGCGTCCCGCGCTTGTCGATGCAGAGCTTGATGACATTGCCCAGATATTCGGTCTTGGTGATGATCTGCGCCAGAATGTACGGTTCCTCGATCGAAGCGATCAGCGTGGGTTCGGGCAGCCCGGAGGGGTTGTGCACGTCCAGCACGTCGCCTTTGCTCGTATGGACCTTATAAGAGACGTTGGGTACCGTCGTGATGACATCCATGTTGAACTCGCGGTACAGACGCTCCTGAATGATCTCCATATGGAGCAGTCCGAGAAAACCGCAGCGGAAACCGAAACCGAGCGCCAGCGACGACTCGGGTTCGTAGGTCAGCGAGGCGTCGTTCAGGTTCAGCTTTTCGAGCGAGGCGCGCAGGTCCTCGTACTGGTCGGTCTCGACGGGGTAGAGTCCGGCAAACACCATCGGTTTGACGTCCTCGAATCCGGCGATAGCCTCCTTGCAGGAGTCGCGCACGGTGGTGATCGTGTCGCCCACCTTGACGTCGGCCGACGTCTTGATACCGGAAATGATATACCCCACATCGCCCGTGCGCAATTCCTCGCGCGGGTGCATCTTGAGCTTGAGCACGCCGATCTCGTCGGCCGTGTACTCGCTGCCCGTATTGAACAGTTTCACCCGGTCGCCCTTGCGCAGCACGCCGTTGAATATGCGGTAATAGGCGATGATGCCCCGGAACGGATTGAACACCGAGTCGAAAATCAGCGCCTGAAGCGGAGCCTGCTCGTCGCCCTTGGGCGCCGGAATCCGCTCGATAATGGCATGCAGAATATCCTCGACGCCCTGACCCGTCTTGCCCGAAGCGGCCAGAATGCTGTCGGGATCGCAGCCCAGCAGATCGACGATCTGGTCCTTCACCTCGTCGATCATGGCGGCTTCCATGTCGATCTTGTTCATCACCGGAATGATCTCCAGATCGTGGCCCAGCGCCAGATAGAGGTTGGATATGGTCTGGGCCTGTATGCCCTGCGTGGCATCGACGATCAGCAGCGCCCCCTCGCAGGAAGCGATCGCCCGCGACACTTCGTACGAAAAATCGACATGTCCCGGGGTGTCGATCAGGTTGAGAATGTATTTTTCGCCCCGATAGACATATTCCATCTGGATCGCATGGCTCTTGATGGTGATGCCTTTCTCGCGCTCGAGGTCCATATCGTCGAGCACCTGCGCCTGCAATTCCCTTTCGGACAGGGTCTTCGTCGTTTCCAGCAGGCGGTCGGCGAGTGTGCTCTTACCGTGGTCTATATGGGCTATGATACAAAAATTGCGGATATTCTTCATACATTCTTTTTAAAGGTACGCAAAGTTAGTTAATTTTGCGGATTCAGAAAAACAGCCCCTTTATGAATTATACTCAGACCGTGGCCCGCTACGGCTCGCTGGTCAAATTCAGCCATACGGTTTTCGCACTGCCTTTCGCGCTGGTGGGGTATACCTACGCGATGTGTACGGCCGACGCAACATTCAGCATGCTGCTACTGGTCAAGATCCTGCTGGCCATGGTACTGGCCCGGAACACGGCGATGGGATTCAACCGCTACGCCGACCGCAAGATCGACGCCCTCAATCCGCGCACCCGCTCTCGCGAAATTCCCTCCGGGGTCATCTCGCCGCGCAAGGCACTGATCTTCGTACTGATCAATGCCGCGCTGTTCATGGCGGACGCCCTATGGATCAACCCGCTGGCCTTCTATCTGTCGCCCGTCGCGCTGATCGTACTGCTCGGATACAGCCTCACCAAACGCTTCACGGCATGGTGTCACATCGTGCTCGGCGTAGCCCTCGGCATCGCTCCGGTGGGGGCCTACATCGCCGTGACCGGACATTTCGCGCTGTTTCCGATCCTGCTCACCGGACTGGTCGTTACATGGTGCGGAGGATTCGACATCGTATACGCGCTTCAGGACATCGACTTCGATCGCAGCCATGCGCTCCACTCGGTTCCGGCCCGGTTCGGCGTGCGGGGCGGCATCGCCATCAGCATCCTGCTGCACGCCATCACCGTCTACGCCGTCGTCGTAGCCGGGCTCCATTACGGAGCAGGTACGCTCTACTGGATCGGATCGGCAGCCTTCATCGGTCTGCTCGTCTTCCAGCACCTGTTCATCACCCCGGCGCACATCGCCCGGCTCGGTCGTTCGTTCGGCCTGATGAACGGTCTGGCGAGCGTCTGCTATGCGGCATTCGCCATCGCCGACATGATCGTCGTCCTCTGAACCCGCACATAACAGGACGCATCCGGCTGGTCAGGGACTTTTCCCCGAACCGACGGACAAAACATACGGAAACGAGACGCGGACGACCGAAATCCATCGGTCGTCCGCGTTCTGTATAAAATCCGCCTATCCGGAATCCCTCAGGCTCCGGCCATGCGTTTGGCCTCCATCAGAATAGTGAACGCGCGGTGGATGTCGTTATCGCTGATGACGACGGTGAATTCGTTGGTCGTACTGATGACCTCCGTAATATTGATATTGTCCCACGCCAGTTCCTTGAAGATATAATAATAGACCCCGGGGCAGATCGTGTTCTCGACCGGCAGCTTGACCGTGATCGACGACAGATCGACCGTCTTGGCGATGTTGGTCTCCTCGGCGAAGATCTCATCGACCATAGCGGTCATCGAACTGCTCACCACCAGCGTCGTCTCGTAGATTCCCTGCGAGAAGGTACAGAAGACGTCCTTCATCGAACGGACCCGGCTCAACAGCTGGGCCTGCTTCTCGTACAGAGTAGGGGAGTTCAGGAAAGCATAGTCGGCCAGATTGGACCGCACGATGATGTCGCCGATATTCTCGACCACTTTCTTGAACTTCATCGCCGACATCAGTTCCAGACGAGGCACCAGCCTGTTGAGCGCCATAATCACCGCACTGTCATTGACTTCCTTGCCCACTTTCTTTTCGATTTCGGGCTTGAGCTGCCGGGCCAGTGCCGACAAATTGATCAGACCTTCCACAAGAGCGCCTTCCAAAAAAGGTTTCTTCTTGATGACCTCTTCTACTGCGTTCGGAATTGTAAGCATATAAACGTTATCGGTTAATAATTTTCTGCGTCGGACCCCATCGGGTTACAAGTTGCATCCGTTGCGGTTAAAAAAGAGCGGACGACGACTCGTTCTGTGCAAAATTTGACTCCCTCGTAACTTGTTGCAAAAAAAATAAAAACATCGGACAAAAACAAACATTTTGACATACTTTTGTGCAAAAGTAAAGTTATTAATCGTTTTTATAACTTATTGATCGTTTTTTATGATTAAGGTATTGAAAT
>UROX01000178.1 GCA_900549685.1 uncultured Alistipes sp. | reverse complement strand
CCACTACGCCAACGCCGCCACCGACGTCGAATACGAATTCCCGTTCGGGTTCAAGGAAGTGGAAGGCATTCACTCCCGCACGGACTTCGACTTGGGCAACCACCAGAAGTTCTCCGGCAAGAAGATCCAATATTTCGACACCGAGACGGGTGAAAGCTATGTGCCCTACGTCGTCGAAACGTCGATCGGCGTGGACCGCATGGTCCTTCAGGTACTCTCGGCCTCGTACGAAGAACAGAAACTCGAAAACGGCGAAAGCCGCACGGTGATGCACATCCCCGCCGCACTGGCTCCGGTCAAGGCGGCCGTACTGCCGCTGGTCAAGAAAGACGGCCTGCCCGAAGTGGCCCGCGAGCTGATGCACAGCCTCAAGTTCGACCACAACGTACAGTACGACGAAAAAGACAGCATCGGCAAACGCTACCGTCGTCAGGACGCCATCGGTACGCCATTCTGTATCACGGTCGATCATCAGACGCTCGAAGACAAGACCGTCACGATCCGTCACCGCGACTCGATGGAACAGCAGCGCGTGGCCATTGCCGACCTTGCCGGCATCATCGGCGAAGAGGTCAGCTTCCGCAAGCTGTTCGCCAAACTGTGCTAAACGGAAACGGCCTTCCGTTCCGACTCTTGTCCGAGGCTGCCCCGACGGGGCAGCCTTAGCTATTGGACCGGGAACGGACCGGCTTCGCACACACCGCATCCGGACCGACCGGACACACCTGCGACCGGACCGGGAAGAACCGTCAGGAAACACGTTCCCGCATTTTTTATTCACCCTTTATTTTCATACCTTGCAGCGATGCAAACCGCAAACGACACGAACAACAGAACCGCCCTTTTCCCGGGATCGTTCGATCCGTTCACGCTGGGCCACAAAATCGTCGTGGACCAGGGACTCGATCTTTTCGACCGGATCGTGATCGCCGTGGGCGTGAACACCGAGAAACGGGGACTCCTCACGCCCGAAAACCGAGCACGGCTCATCCGCGACCTGTACCGCGACAATCCCCGGGTCGAGGTGGTCGTCTACAACGAACTCACGGGCAAAGTGTGCCGTCAGCTGGGCATCAACACCATTCTCCGCGGACTGCGCAACACGGTCGATTTCGAATACGAGCGCAACATCATGCAGGTGAACCAAACGCTGTTTCCGGAAATCCGCACCGTACTGCTCTTCACGCCCGCCGAATGCGTGGCCATCTCGTCGAGCGTCATCCGCGAGCTGGTGGCCTTCGGCGGCGACCCCACCCCGTTGATGCCCGAGAACATCGACATACGCAACTACCTGTAAACCCGATAGAACGAATAAAAACCTTACGATATGGAATTCACAGCAGAACTGATCGCCGGCTATCTGGGCGGCGAAATTGCGGGCGACCCTAAGGCGGCCGTATCGACCTTCGCAAAAATAGAAGAGGCCAAACCCGGCGCACTCGCCTTTCTGGCCAATCCGAAATACGAACACTATCTCTACGATACTCAGGCTACGGTCGTGATCGTCAATAAATCGTTCACGCCGTCGGCCCCCGTCGCCGCGACGATGATCCGGGTCGAGGACGCCTACTCGTGCTTCGCCAAACTGCTCGAACTTTACGCGGCCAACAAGCCGCAGAAAAAAGGAATCAGCCCGCTGGCCTCCGTCCACGAGACGGCCTCGATCGGCGAGGAGGCCTACATCGGCGAATACGCCGTGATCGGCGAGAACGTCCGCACGGGAAAGAACTGTAAAATCTATCCGCAGGTATACATCGGCGACCGCGTGACACTGGGCGACGGCGTGACGCTCTATCCGGGCGTGAAAATATACGAGGAATGCCGCATCGGCGACAACGTTACAATCCATGCCGGATCGGTCATCGGAGCCGACGGATTCGGCTTCGCCCCCGACGAGAAGGGCGAGTTCCACAAAATTCCGCAGATCGGCAACGTCCTCATCGAAAACGACGTGGAGATCGGCGCCAACACCTGTATCGACCGGGCGACGATGGGTTCGACCGTCATCCATCGCGGCGTGAAACTCGACAACCTGATCCAGATCGGCCACAATGTCGCCATAGGCACCAACACGGTGGCCGCATCGCAGGTCGGCATCGCCGGATCGACGAAAGTGGGCTCGGGCTGCATGATGGGCGGACAGGTCGGCATCGCCGGTCACCTCACCATCGGCAACGGCGTGAAACTGGCCTCCAAGTCGGGCATATCGAACAGCATTCCGGATGGAGAAACCTATATGGGCAGCCCCTCCATGCCGGGAATCAAGTACCATCGCTCCTACGCCGTCTTCCGCAACCTGCCGGACCTGAGCAGCAAAGTCCGCCGCCTGGAGAAGGAACTCGAACGACTGAAAGCCGAACTGGAGAACCGATAAACCGCCCGAGGAGGAAACGCCCGTGCCCGACAAAATCATCATGGGGATCGACCCCGGGACCAACACGACAGGCTACGGCATCGTCCGGACCGACGGCCGGCGGATACAGTGTATCGTATTGGGCGACATCGACCTGCACCGACTCGGCGATCCATACCGGAAACTGAGCCGGATATTCGAACGCGTATGCGCCCTGATCGAAGCCTACCGTCCGGACGAAGTGGCGCTCGAATCGCCGTTCTTCGGCGAGAACGTCCAGAGTATGCTGAAACTGGGCAGGGCACAGGGCGTGGCGATGGCCGCGGCACTGAGCAAGGGGCTTCCGGTATCGGAATACGCCCCCCGGCGAATCAAACAGGCGATCACCGGGCAGGGGGCCGCATCGAAAGAACAGGTGGCCCTCATCCTCAAGAACATGCTCCATCTGGACGAACTGCCCAAGCGGCTCGACGCCACGGACGGTCTGGCCGTCGCCGTATGCCACTGTTTCCAAAGCTCGCAGCCGGCCGGACTGGCAAGCGCCCCCCGGAAAAAAGCGCTGGGCGGAGGCCCCGCCACCAAAAGCTGGGAGCAGTTCCTCGCGGAGCATCCCGAACGCATCAAGAAATAACCCCGTCAAACACCGACGACACATGAAAAAATCGCTGATTTCAGCCTTCGCGCTATTGACCGCACTGTCCGGTTGTCGGCAGGAAGCAACACCCGGTTATACGATAGAAGGCGAAATGCCCGGTCTCTCGGGCACGGTCTACCTCACCGTTTTCGAAGGCAAGACCCCGCTCAGGATCGACTCGACGGAGGCCGCCAACGGCATGTTCTCTTTCACGGGCGACCGCGACATGCCGATTTTCGCCGCCATAGAAACCCCGCAGGCACCGCTGGTCCGCTTTTTCCTCGAAAACGGTACGACGCGGATCGCAGGACCGGCCGAAGATCCGGCCGCAATCGTCGTGACAGGTTCCGCCCAGTCGGACCTGCACGCCCGCTACCGACAGTTATCGGACTCGCTGGACCGTGCGGCCGAGGCGGAAGGTCTGTCGTCCCAGGCCGCCGACTCGCTGGAAGCGGTGGCACAAGCGGCGAAAATGGAATTTGTCCGCCGGAACCCCGGCAGCGTCGCAGCCGCCTATGTGTTATACAGGTATCTCTCCTACGACCTGTCCGCCGAGGAACTCGACGAAGCGCTGGCCGGATTCGCCCCGGAGATACGGTCGTCCGTCTACCTGCAGATCGTCGGCTCCATGAGCGAGGCGCTGAAAAAAACCGCCGTAGGATGCCCCTATTCCGATGTTTCGGGTCCGGACACTTCCGGACGAGTCGTGGCGCTGTCCGGCATCGTGGGTCCCGGGAAATACGTGCTGCTCGATTTCTGGGCGTCGTGGTGCCCACCCTGCCGGGCCGAACTGCCCAATCTCGTGGACGCTTACCGGCGATACGCATCGCGGGGATTCGAAATCTACGCCGTTTCGCTCGACAAGGACCGGAAAGCGTGGATCGAGGCCATCCGCCGGGGAAAGCTCGACTGGATACACGTGAGCGACTTGAAATTCTGGGAAAACCGGGGACTCGAGACCTATGGCGTGCGATCCATCCCGTCGAATGTCCTGATCGGTCCGGACGGCACGATTCTGGCCCGCAACCTCGAAGGCCAGGCCCTCCAGACCCGTCTCGCCGAACTGCTGGCTCCGACAGGCTCTCCTTCGCCGAAAGACACGACCGGCTCCCCCGCTCCGGCCTTTTGAGCGGGAAACGCAACCTTTATAACGAGCATAGGCCGAACGGACACCCGTTCCTGATGTTTCAGGAACGGGTATTTCATTCTCTTTTCACCGAAACGGCAGCTCGGCACGAAGCCGCTCCGGCAACACAGACGCAGGACCGCAGTCGTTCGCAGCCGGGCAGAATACGGATGACGGATAACAAAAACCCGCTCGCGCCCGGACCGCTGAAAGGAAACGAGGTCCCCTTCCCGCCCTGAACGCAAACGCACCTGCCGGCCCCGAAAGCGACGATTTAGCGGCAACAGCCCGAAAGACGAAAGCCTTACCGATCCGTACCGCGCACCATAAACGGACAGACACGCATCATTCGTCTACGGCGCGCGAACGGTTTCAAGCCGAACAACCGGAAAACGACAGAGACCGACGGTGCCGGAATTTTCTCCTCCGGTCCGCAATTCTCCCGGGAGGGGGGGGGAACGGGAGGTTCCGCACTTCGGCTCCATCCCTCGATCGCATCCCTTCGATTTACAAGCATTTTCAGATCCGTCCGCAGACTGCGAGGCATTGCGGACACGCTTCAGGTCGGCTCTCCCCGACAGGATTGCAAAACATGACTTCCAAGCCCTCGGACTACGGACAAGAGCGCCCAAAGGACATAACAGCATCTCCAAAACTTCTCCGGCTCCGTCGCGGCGATTCACCGCGGCAGACCGCATCCTCCGAACGGCTCAACCTCGAAAGTCAGGTTGCAACGGCAGCGACGAATACCGATCCACGGCCTGCACACTGTCCCCATCCGAAACCATCGCCCGCACACACAAACGACAAAACGTATCCCCTTTTTGCAATGACCGGCATGTCCATCATACCGACCGAGGGCGGAGTGGTACGGTTCCGCC
>UROX01000177.1 GCA_900549685.1 uncultured Alistipes sp. | reverse complement strand
AGCCACCAGCAGGAGAATACGATGTTGATCCGCGAGAATATCTTCGACCGCCAGCGCATTCTGTCGGGTATTCTGCGCAGCGAACGTTTCCCGAACGACATTTACCCCAAGCTGCAACTGATGATCAAGGACGTCAATTCGCTTATCAACCACGCCGACTTCAGTTCCGAACGGCTCGATTATCTGCAGGATACGGCTCTGGGTCTGATCAATATCGAACAGAACAACGTGACGAAGATCTTCACCGTCGCATCGCTGTTTTTCCTGCCGCCCACGATGGTCGCCAGTGTTTACGGGATGAACTTCGACGGGATCGACGAGCTGCACTGGGAGTACGGCTACCAGTTCGCGCTGGGTCTGATGGTGCTGATGGTGGTGGTGACCTATCTGTTTTTCCATTGGAAAAAATGGCTGTGACAGGACGCCTTGCCGTGGTCGCGGCGGACGTGTCCCGATAGGGTAGGGAGAGGTGCTCGACCTTTGGCGGGCCGGTGCGCCGGGAGCGGGATTTTCTGCTCGGGCCGTTGCCGGCCGGGTCCGGCGGATACGTATCCGGGCCGGTTTCCCCTTCTGTTTGCCGCGGGAGGACCGGTCGGGACATCCGTGTCCGGGGGCCGGCGGAGCGGTGCATGAATAACTGCGAATCGGAAAATTTATGGTAAGAAGAGTGTTTTTGCTGCTGTGCGTGCTTTTTTCGGGAATGGTCTCTCAGGCGGCCGATTCTACGGGGCGCAAACTGCTTTATACGTTCCCTATTCGGGAAGAGATCATGCCTTCGGTAGTCCGCCTGACCGCCAAATGCCTCGACGAGGCCGAACGGATGGGGGCCGACGCGATTCTCATACAGATGAATACTTACGGCGGATTGGTCGATGCGGCCGATTCCGTCCGCACGGCTTTGCTCAACAGCCGTATTCCGGTCTGGGTGTTCATCGACAATCAGGCCGCCTCGGCCGGTGCGCTCATCGCATTGGCGGCCGACAGCATCTACATGCGGCCGGGCGGGAGCATCGGCGCGGCTTCGGTCGTGGACGGGTCGGGTCGTCCGATGCCCGACAAGTTCCAGAGTTTCATGCGGGCCACGATGCGGGCGACCGCCGAGGCGCACGGACGGATCATCGACCGGATCGACGGGACCGATACGTCGTGGCGCTGGCGCCGCGACCCGGGCATCGCCGAAGCCATGGTGGGAATCCCGAAAGGCGATACCGCTACGACCGGCGTACTGACGCTGACGGCCGAGGAGGCTGTGGCCGAACGTTATTGCGAAGGACTGGCCTCGTCCGTCGGGGAGGTGCTCGCTGCAGCCGGGGTTTCCGATTACGCCGTTTATGAGTATCGCCCTACTCGTATGGATCGGCTGCTCGGATGGCTGACCCATCCGCTGGTACAGGGCATTTTCGTTATGATGATCGTCGGCGGTCTGTATTTCGAGTTGCAGACGCCGGGCATCGGGTTCCCGCTGGCCGTGGCCTTGCTGGGTGCCGTGCTCTATTTCGCTCCGCTCTATGTCGAAGGGTTGGCCCGTCATTGGGAGCTGATCCTGTTCGTCCTGGGGCTGTTGTCGATCGCCGTCGAGATTTTCGTGCTGCCGGGTTTCGGAGTGGCCGGTATCGTCGGTATCGCAGCCGTCGTGACCGGACTCGCTTGTGCGGCCGTCGATAACGAGCTTTTCCGGCATGTGGTGTCCGGAGAGGTTTCTTCCGTGCGGCTTCTGAGACCGTTTTTCGTGGTCATCGCGGGCGGTACGGCGGCTTTCGTCGCCTCGCTCTGGCTGGGACGCCGCTTTCTGACCGGCTCGTCTCCGTTGCGCGACCGCATCGTGCTGACGGCCAGCATGGCTCCCGAGGAGGGATATGTCGGGCACTCTGCCTCGCTGGAGCGTCTGGTGGGGCGGACGGCGACGGTTTCTTCGGTGTTGCGGCCCTCGGGACGCGTGGAACTCGACGGGGCGTATTACGAGGCTTCGGCTCTCGACGGTCTCTACATCGGACGGGGCGAACGGGTCGTGGTCGTCCGGGTCGAAGGCGGCCTGCTGTATTGCCGCGCGGCCGAAGATGGCGGTGAAAATGCGTCCGGAACGGAGCGGGAACGATAAAAACGGCCTTTTTGAAAAAATATGGCGTTTATTTGATTGTTAGTTGGTTGCTTCGTAAAAAAACGTTAGATTTGCAATCGCTTTGAGAAGACTCTCCATGAGGAGGAGGGTAACCAAGGCGAAATAAAAACTTTTTAATTTCAAAACAATGGGTTATTTGAACGCAGACAAAAAGCAGGAGCTTTTTGGAACCTACGGGAAGTCTAATACCGATACCGGTTCTCCCGAGAGCCAGGTGGCGCTATTTTCTTACCGTATCAACCACCTCACGCAACATCTGAAAAAGAACAAGAAAGACTTCGGTACGCAGCGCTCGCTGCTGCGTCTGGTCGGTAAACGCCGCCAGCTTCTCGAGTATCTGAAAAGGGTTGATATCGAAAGATATAGAGCGATCATAAAGGCTTTGGAACTCCGCAAGTAAACCGGCGGAATGACCAACAGAGAATGGGCTGCCCCCACGGGGCAGCTCTATTCTCTTAATAAAAACCCATTCTCCCGGAGCCGGAACCCATTTGCGAAATTTCGTCGGAAGAGACATACAGAAAGATAAAAACAGAAGATAATGTACAATGCAACACGAAAGATGATTCCGTTGAGCGGAGGCCGCGAAATCATCATCGAAACCGGAAAATTAGCCAAACAGGCCGACGGATCGGTCGTGGTTAAACAGGGCGACACCATGCTGCTCGCCACCGTGACGGCCGCCAAAGAGGCCAAGGCCGATTGCGATTTCATGCCGCTGTCGGTCGAATATAAAGAAAAATACGCTTCGGCAGGACGGTTCCCCGGAGGTTTCCTCAAACGCGAGGCCCGTCCGTCGGATTACGAGATTCTCGTTTCGCGGCTCATCGACCGTGCCCTACGGCCGCTGTTTCCGTCCGATTTCCACGCCGAAGTTTTCGTGACGGTGACGCTGATTTCCGCCGATAAGGACATCATGCCCGATGCGCTGGCCGGCCTGGCCGCCTCGGCCGCTCTGGCCGTTTCGGACGTACCGTTCGGCGGTCCGATCTCCGAGGTGCGCGTGGCCCGTATCAACGGCGAATTCGTCATCAACCCCACCTTCACCCAGAATGCCGACGCCGATCTGGACATCATGGTCGGAGCCACGATCGACAACATCCTCATGGTGGAAGGCGAGATGAAGGAAGTGTCCGAAGCCGTGATGCTCGATGCCATCAAGTTCGCTCACGAAGAGATCAAAAAGCATTGTGCCGTTCAGATCGAACTTTCCAAGGAACTGGGCAAGGACGTCAAAAGAACCTACTGCCACGAAACCAACGACGAGGAACTCCGCGCCCAGGTGATCGAGGCCACGTACGACAAGGCTTACGAGATCGCCAAGGCCATGACCTCGAAACACGAGCGTATGGACCGTTTCGATGCCCTCGAAGCCGAGTTCGAAGCCCGTTTCAGCGAAGAGGAACTCGCCGAGAAAGCTCCGCTCATCAAGCGTTATTTCCACGACGACGTACTCAAGAAAGCGATGCGCAACATGATTCTCGACGAGGGTATCCGGCTCGACGGCCGTAAGACGACCGAGATCCGTCCGATCTGGTGTGAAGTCGATTACTTGCCCGCCGCCCACGGTTCGGCCATTTTCACGCGCGGAGAAACGCAGTCGCTGACGACCGTCACGCTCGGCACGAAGATGGACGAAAAACAGATCGACGACGTGCTGGTACAGGGTAGCGAACAGTTCGTGCTGCACTATAACTTTCCGCCGTTCTCCACGGGCGAGGCCCGTCCTGCCCGCGGTCTTTCGCGCCGCGAAATCGGACACGGCAACCTCGCGTGGCGTGCGCTCAAGCCGATGGTTCCCGTCGGCGAGGAGAACCCCTATGCCGTGCGCGTCGTATCCGATATTCTCGAATCGAACGGTTCGTCGTCCATGGCCACCGTCTGTGCCGGTACGTTGGCTCTGATGGATGCGGGCGTGAAACTCAAAAAACCGGTTTCGGGTATCGCCATGGGGCTGATTACCGATACGAAGACGGGTAAATACGCCGTGCTGTCCGACATCCTGGGCGACGAAGACCACCTCGGCGACATGGACTTCAAGGTGACGGGTACCAAAGACGGTATCACCGCCACGCAGATGGATATCAAAGTGGACGGCCTTTCCTACGAGGTGTTGGCCAATGCGCTCGAACAGGCCAAACAGGGCCGTATGCATATTCTGGGCAAGATCACCGAGACGATCTCCGAACCCAGACCCGAACTCAAACCCCATGTTCCCCGCATCGAACAGATCGTCATTCCTCAGGACTTCATCGGCGCCGTGATCGGCCCGGGCGGTAAGGTGATTCAGGAAATCCAGAAGACCACCGGCACGACGATTACCATCACCGAAAAGGACAACAAAGGGTTCGTCGATATTTTCGGTGAAAACAAAGATGCGCTGGACGCCGCTCTGGCCCGGATCAAAGGCATCGTGGCCATTCCGGAAGTCGGAGAAATCTATAAGGGTAAGATCCGTACGATCGTGGCTTTCGGAGCCTTCGTCGAAATTCTTCCGGGCAAGGACGGCCTGCTGCACATTTCCGAAATCGCCAACCGGCGTTTCGAGACGATGGAAGATACCGGCCTCAAAGAAGGCGATATGATCGAGGTGAAACTCATCGGTGTCGATCCCAAGAACGGTAAGCTCAAATTGTCTCGCAAAGCCTTGCTGAACGCCGATAAAAAGGACGATAAGAAATAGTCCGGGACGCGACGAACCGGAGACCGGCGCTTCCGTTTCGGCGGTATAGCAAAAATAAACGGATTTTGTGTTGGAATTTAAAATATATTCTTATTTTTGCGATTACCAATGTATGGTTTTGAAAGCGAACGAATTGCCAAGAGAAAAATAAACTAATTTAACTTTAAAGTATTGATTATGAAAAGATTCGTAAAAAGT
>UROX01000176.1 GCA_900549685.1 uncultured Alistipes sp. | reverse complement strand
GATTGCAGAGGGAATACGGAAAAATCGGAGACCGTGTTATCTTTTTCGAGGTTTTATTTGTTTATTAAAAGAAATTGGCTACATTTGTTATAAAAATAACAGTAAATCGATCACGACACATAAATTCATCAAAATTAACTTTATCGTTTAATTATGGCAAAAACTCTCAAGATCCGGGATCTGACGCTGCGCGACGGACAGCAGTCTTCGTTCGCGACGCGTATGACGCAGGCGCAAATCGATCGATGCCTACCCTACTACAAGGACGCGAATTTCTACGCGATGGAAGTATGGGGCGGCGCCGTGCCCGATTCGGTGATGCGGTATCTGAACGAAAACCCGTGGACGCGGCTCGAAACGATCCACAAAGCCGTGGGCGGCGTATCGAAACTGACCGCGCTCTCGCGCGGCCGCAACCTCTTCGGGTATGCCCCCTATACCGACCAGATCATCGACGGATTCTGCCGCAATGCCATCCAGAGCGGCCTGGGCATCATGCGTATCTTCGATGCACTGAACGACGTGAACAACGTGAAATCGACCATCAAATACGTCAAGCAGTACGGCGGCATCGCCGATTGCGCGGTCTGCTATACGGTCGATCCGAAATACCCCGAACCGGGATTCTTCGCGCGACTCACGGGGAAGAAGAAACCCCGTCCGGTCTTTACCGACGCCTACTTCCTCGACAAGGCGGAACAGATGGCAGCACTCGGCGCCGACATGATTACGATCAAGGACATGTCGGGCCTGATTCCGCCGATGCGCGTGAGCGGGCTGGTCAAGCTGCTCAAACAGCACGTCGACGTACCGATCGATTTCCACACCCACTGCACGCCGGGTTACGGTCTGGCGTCCGTCCTGAGCGCCATTTTGGCCGGAGCCGACATCGTCGACACCAACTGCTGGTACTTCGCCGAAGGCACGGGTGCGCCGGCCATCGAGTTGATCTACGTCTTCTGCAAGAAGTTAGGCATCGAATTGCAGGCCAACATGGAGGCCGTAGCGAAGATCAACGGCGAACTGAAAGAGATCCGCCGCGAACTGGAACTTTCGGTTTTCGGAGCGGAAAAGCCCGCACCGAAAGCCTTCGACCCGCTGACCGACACCCTGCCCGCCGAGATCGACGCCGAATTCGACAAGGCGATCGCTGCGGCCAAGGCCGGCGACGAAGCGGCGCTGCTGGCGGCCTGCCACAGGATCGAAGCCCATTTCGGATTCCCCGCTCCCAACGAGCTGGTGAAGAACGCCGAAATTCCCGGCGGCATGTACTCCAACATGGTGGCGCAGCTCAAACAGCTCAAAGCCGAGGAGATTCTGCCCCGAGCCATGGAGCTGATCCCCACGGTGCGTCTGGCGGCCGGACTACCGCCGCTGGTAACCCCCACGTCGCAGATCGTCGGTGCTCAGGCCGTCGCCTGCGCGATGGACGAGAAGGCCGGCCGGCCGATGTATACGACCAAGAGTTCGCAGTTCGTGGGGCTCGTCAAGGGCGAATACGGCAAGACCCCCGTTGCGATCGACCCCGAATTCCGGCTGAAAATCGCCGGCGTGCGTGAGGAGACGCCTTACGACACCTCGAAATACCAGATGCAGCCCAATCCCGAACTGCCCGAAGCCGGAGGGGTGAAACTCGCCGAGAACGAAAAGGAGGTGCTGCTGCTCGAATTGTTCCCGATGGTGGCGAAAACCTATCTGACGGGAGTGAAGGTGAAGGCATACGAGGCGAAGAAGGCCGCCGAAGCGCCGAAAGCGGAGACGAAGGCCGAGGAGGCCCCCGCCGGACAGCCGATCACGGGCAATACGGTCAACGCACCGCTGCCGGGCCGTATTCTGGAGATCAAGGTCAAAGTCGGCGACAGCGTCAAGGCCGGTCAGGAGATCGCCGTGCTCGAAGCGATGAAGATGGAAAACTCCATCGTATCCGATTACGCCGGAACGGTGAAGCAGATTCTGGTGAAAACCGGCGACAACGTACAGACCGACGCCGCGCTGATCGAGGTGGAGTAACCGGATTTGAAACTCCATCGAATAAGGAGAGAATCTTTCGAGGATTCTCTCCTTAATTCATTATTTTTGGTTTGCGCCGTTGAGACTCCCGCTAGGCAACGTTCGAATAAATTTGACATTGCCCTCGCCTATTCGTATCTTTGGACAAACGTTTTCGTTATGAAACGATCGATCGCTGCCTTCTTGATTTTATGCTCCGTATTCGGGATACGGGCGCAATGTCGCAATTTCCATCTCTACCGTAACGAGCAGGGAAAACAAGGCGTAATCGACGGGCGCCGCAATGTATTCGTCCCGGCCCGCTACGACACGCTGATCATGCGGGACACGATTTGGGCGAATTGGTTCGGCGAGTTCGAAAAACACGCAGGTCTCTATGTGCATATCGACGGATTGACGCCGATGAACCGGTTCGGATACCTTGCCCGTCAGGACGGGAAGTGGGGTTTCGTCGCGGCCGACGGCAAGACGCTTATTCCCGCAGTCTACGACACGATATGGCCCTGTGAAATCACCGAGCGATACATCGTGCGGCGGAACGGGAAATACGGCATGACCGATTGTCGCGGTTTTCAGGAGCTGTTTCCGTGTGACTACGATTCGATCCGGTGTCGAAAGACAGATCGGGAGTTCTCCTATTGTTCGGACAACGACTCGACCTATCTGCTCGGCGTAAGGGTAGAAACATGGCGCGACGGGCGTTTTGAATCGCGCGATTTCCCGGCGGAATACACGCCGCTCTCGCCGGCAGACTGGAAATCGCTGCTGAATCCGTGACGTATCGCGGAACTACGGCCGATGCGGTCGGTCGTGCGCCCGCAGCTACTCTTCCGGCGCAGCGTTCTGCCGTTGCAGGTACTCCCCCACAATACGGGCCGCACAAGCGACGAGTTCGACGCAGGGGCGCTTTTTGTAATATTCGGCCGTCCGTTCCGCAGGCACGGGTTCCTCCTTGCGGCAGGCGAGCCCCAGCAGTTCGCGGCAGACGATCGCACCGTTCTCGGCGCGGAACCGCTCGGCGAACTCCTGTACGAGCGCGTAGGTCGCGGCTTTGGCCTGCCGGACGGCCGGATCGGGGCAGGGTGCGAGGAAACCGGCGATGAGCGACATGCCGCTCACAGCCCCGCACACCTCCCGCAGCCGTCCCATGCCTCCTCCCAGCGGCCCCGAGATCGTCGCAGCGAGTGTCGATTCTACCCCCAGCAGGTCGTTGTAGGCCAAAAACACGGACTGCGAGCAATTGTATCCCTGCCGAAACAGATCGCGGGCCTTCTCCACCCGCTCTTCGAGTATGAAATCCATCGGTTACGTGCTTAAATTTTCCGCAAAGATAGTACAAAATATTCTTTCGTAGCACATGCCGGAACCGCATGGCCGGAGACGACAACGCCCGGGCGAACCCGGGCGAAGCGCCACTTAACAAAATTCAAAAAATAACGGCAGTTATTGTTCTTCGTTGCTGTAAATCGTATTTTTCACATCGTTCAGCTCGACCAGTTTGTTGACGATCGCATAGATGGTCAGGCCCGCCGGCGAATGTATCTGCAATTTGGCCGCAATATTGCGCCGGTGCGTGATGACCGTATGCGCCGAAATAAACAGGCGCTCGGCGATCTGCTTGTTGGTCAAACCCTTCACCACCCCGACGATAATTTCCTTTTCGCGTGCGCTCAGCAACTCCTGCGAAGCCTCCCCGTCGCGCGAATTGCAGACCGAACGGAGTTTTTCCTTGATCTGCTCGGCCGTGTCGTAGATCGACACGACGGCATCGAAACGCTGCATCAGGCGGGCATCGGCCAAGACACTCTGGAACGCGATCAACCGCAACGACTTCTGCTGCAATTCCCGGAGCATCTCCTCGTCTGTCAGCGACGGATTGATAATCAACACATCGGGAGCCGCTTCGGCGATCAGTTCCTCCAACTGTTCAGGCTCCCCTGTCTCGACGACCTGCACGTCGAATGTCGTCAACCGTCGAAGGACATAACTCATACCGCTGCGCAGAATCAGCGACGGCTCGACCAGGACGATTTTCAGGAAAGTGCTCATCGTGCGTCGCGGATTTTACGTTCCACCTCCGCAACAGCCGGAATGAACAGCCTGTTTTCAAGGTCGTTATGGGAGGCCAGCTCGGATTCGCAGAGAAAGATGTCGAACAACACGCCGTTCATCTCCTTGCCGCAGCTCTCCGAAGCGGGATAGTATTTGATCAGTATGTTTTTCAGTTCCGTCAGTTTGGCTTCGATCTGATCGTGCTGGCGGTGGAAGGTTTCGATGTCGTATCCCGCGGGACATTCGCCCGTAAGCAACTGGCGCACGTAGGGAAAAACCGTCTCCTCCTCGTACATCATGTGCTTGTGTACCTCGGCCGCATAGTCGTCGAAGAACCGGATGATCGCCTCCGCAATCCCGTCGCGGCCGCAGGCGACAGCCTCGCTCAGTTTGCGGCGGATGTCCGGCAGACGGTATTGCAGGAAATAGTCGTGCGAATTGTGCAGATAGCGCAAAAACGCTTCGAGGGAGACGTTCCGGCAATCGACGGTCGTCGTGCCTTCGTCGTAGAGCAGATTGACCACGGCAAGGAACGTCGCCGTGTCGACGCCGCTCTGGCAACACACTTCGTCCACCGTGCGGTCGCCGAATCCCAAAGCGATACCGAACCGGCTCATGATGAGCAGGATATGGTAATTGCCGCATACCAGATCGCTCATCCTGTCCGAAGCCGTATATTTCCCGAGCCTGTGCATAATGGAATATCCTTTCGTTCGTTGCAAAGATAGCGACTTTTCACCGTGCGCCAAATACCCACAAATGGGGATTTTCCGCTCTCCTGCGATGCGAAGATCGTATGGGACGGGGCGACGTTTCGACCGAAGGAACGTCCGGACAGGCCGAACGACAAAAAAAGCCATCTCTTTCGAGACGGCTTTTCGGTGAACCCGCCGGGGCTCGAACCCGGGACCCCAACATTAAAAGTGTTGTGCTCTACCAGCTGAGCTA
>UROX01000175.1 GCA_900549685.1 uncultured Alistipes sp. | reverse complement strand
CGGAACCTATCTGGTGGTAATCGCTCCGACGGATGAGGTACCTTCTCACTCCGGTCTGTGGATTTCTACCGGCGGTCCGAAAGCAGGTTTCGAAAGTTTCAAGGACGGTGAGTCTTATGCAACGCCGGTCAAGATGTGGATAACGCTTCCCGCTGAAAAAGCCGGAGCCGTGGCTGCCCGTCATGTCGCTTCGACCGACGGAAAAGCCTGGATCGAAAAACCGGTCGCTACGCTCAACAGCGCTTGGCTCGCCGATGCCGTTTCTCCCGAAGACATCAATGTGACCAAAGTAGGAAATTATTACTATGCTACGTTCAGCCGCGATGCCGACTATACGGTAGGTGTGGCTCGCAGCGAATCGGCCAATGGTCCGTGGACTGTATGGAACGGAAGAACGTGGGCCGCTTCGGGTAGCACCGGTGCGATTGCCGACGCTCCCGCCGCTGCGCTGGCGTCCAAATCGGGTACGATCTACGTGTATACCGTTCAGGGTGCCGACGTATATGTCGCTACGGCTTCGGCTTCCAGCAATACGTGGCCCGCAGCTTTGAGTACAGGTCGTGTCGCCATGACGCTGCCCGAAGATGCCGGCAATACCGCTGTCGATGTGAAGTATCATGCCGATCAGAATGCGTTCGTCGCCACGTGGGTTGTGAACGATCAGACCTGGGCTGCGACTTCGACCGACGGTCTGACCTTCGGTGAACCCGAATTGCTGTTGCCTTTCATGCGCTCGGGCGCGTTCGGTCTGCGTTATGTGACCAACGAATCCGGCGTTGTGACGGCGGACAAATGGGCTTCTTACGGTTACAACGGCGGTCTTTATATCAGACCTCCCAAAAAATAGTCCGTACGGAATGCCGGAAAACGACTGCGTTCGTTAGATGCAGCGGACTTTCCGGTACGGTTAGAATGAAAGCAACGCTGTTATGGCGTTGCTTTCGTTCCTTTGGAAGACATGAAAAAAGAGTTTTTGGCAGTATGTTCGTTCTGACGGATCGTTCGGGGGCCGGACCTTTCGAGTTGTCGGCTCGGGTTTTTCGTCGAAGCGAAGGAGGGTTCGAAGATGCGGCCGGTATAGTACCGCGAGAGACTGGAGAAGAACAGGAAGGTTGCAGTGCCTGAATGTCTGTATATAAAAGTATGTAATTGTTTCTCCTGTAACAGCGAGGCTGCGGCGGAGGGCAATCGGGTTTCGGGATGTTCTTTTCTTCGGAAAATAGGTTGTAGAACCGGTTGCAGATCTGTCGATGGGAAACCGTTATCGGTGCATTGAAATTGAGCGAGGCGTTCGGTTGTCGGATACGAGGTTTTGCCCGGATCGAGGACTGAGAATACGCGAAGAAGTCGGCCATGATTTCGGTTTATATCGGCAGGCCGATGCCTTCGAGAGAATTTGCTGTCGTTCGGTTTCGGGTGGCGATGTTTTCCGGACGGCGATGCGAAAGGATGGAGAGCTTCTGTACGGCACGTATTTTATGCTTCCCGGACAAGCCGGTAAGGAATGCGGAGATTCGACCGCTGCGATAGGTTCCGAAAGGCAATAGGATGTTTTAACGTATCGATGTTTCCGATGACATTCCGCTCCGACCTGTGTTCCCGCAGTTATGGTGTGCAGGATGTTTTGTTTGCCTTCAGCGAAGCGATAAATAGGTGCGATCATATATCTGAATGTGCCGATTTTCCGATCCTCCTGTCCGAAGAAGAGCCTGAATCTTCGGGAAACGACCGGGAGACGCGATCTGCGGTCGGTCACAGGGAAATGTGGCCCGAAACATCGCGAAGTCTGTGGTCGGAAATACGAGGAAAGATAGTGGGCGCACGCACGAAAGGCGGTCGGAAAAAGGAAAATTACAATATTGGATTTATAACGAAAATCGAGTGATATGAAAACGATGGTAAATAAAATATGGTTTCTGGCGTGCGGTGCGGTTTTGTGCATGGCATGCGGGGATAAGGATGACGGAGCGGTCGCTCCGTCGGTTTCGGTACAGACGAAATCGGTCGCTTTGCCCGAAACGAAAGATGCGCAGCAGACGGTCGATTTTACGGCGACGGTCGATTGGACCGCGGCGGTGACCGGAGAGGGGGCTGCGTGGTGTGCCGTTTCTCCGAAACAGGGGGTGGCAGGAAAATCCTCTGTCGTCATCACGACGACGGAGGCCAACGAGACGTATGACAACCGGACGGCCGAGGTCGTGATCTCGGCCGGTACGGCGTCCGAGAAGATCACGGTGACGCAGAAAAAGAAAGGTGCTTTGATCTTGACGGATAACCGTTTCGAAGTGCCGGGCGAGGGCGAGCGGATCGAGGTGAGCTTGCAGAGCAATGTGGCTTATCGGGTCGTGATTCCCGAGGAAGACCGGACCTGGGTGACGAGGGTCACGACCAAGGGGCTTTCTTCCGATGTGTTGCGGTTCGATGTGAAGGCTCATACGGGGTTCTCTCCGCGTTCGACGACAGTCGTCATCGAGGATACGGGCAGCGATCTGTCGGATGAGTTCACGATTGTCCAGCAGCCGATTCCGGCTTTGGAAGTGCCTGCCGTGCTCAATATTCCGGAAGGCGAGCGTGAGCTGTCGGTGACGGTTTTCGCCACGGCGGCATGGACGGTCGAACCGGCGGAAGGGAATCCGGCCGGCTGTGCGATCTCGCCCGAACGAGGAGAGGCCGGCATGACGGAGGCCCTGCTGACCTTGTCGGAAAACAGCGGAAACGAACCCCGCGCCTGGGCGTTTGTTTTCCGGGCGGATACGATGGTGCGCACGATGAGGGTTTCGGAGAGCGTGCTGTTGGTTGCGCCGAACGAGTTCGATGTTTCGCCGTTGGGCGAGACGATCGAGGTGGCGGTACGGAAAAATATGGATTATCTCGTCGAGTATACGCCCGCCAATGCGACGGAGTGGATCCGCCGGATGGAATCGAAGGCCGTTGATACCGAGACGATCCGGTTCGAGGTGGCGTCCAACATGACGGGGGCACCTGCGCGTACGGCGAAAATCGTGTTCCGGGCTGTCGATAGCGAACTGACCGATACGGTGACGGTGCGGCAGCATTCGATCGTACCGACCGTTACCGACGGATGGGATATTTACGAGGGTGGTGTGTATCGTTACGGACCTTCGATCATCGTCGGCGACGACAATTCGATCGACGTATGGTTCGCCTCGCCCGGAGGAACGCACGGAAGCTGTGTCGAGTTGTTCCGGACGGGAGCGAATACGCCCGTCAGTCTCGGCGGAGGGGTGACCGTCGGACAGAAATTCACGTCCGACAAACCGTTCTATGCCGCCGGAGCCGTTTGTGTCAATTGGAGCGGGCAGGAATGCGGTTTGCGACTTTCGCTGTACCGGTGGAAAGATACGTATGCCGCGACGGTGGCCACGGAACCGGTCGCATCCGAAGTGTTTGTCAATTATGCGGACGGGGGATTCGTCAAGGTCTGCGCCGCTCAAAACAGTTATTTTCCGGCAGGAACCTATCTCTGGGTGATGGACCGCGGGGCGACGCAACATTCGGGCCTGTGGTCCTATCCGGGTACGGTGGACGGTGTGACGAACTACCGGAACGGCGTGGCGGTGAACAGCAGTTATTCGGGCAAGCTGTTGCTCGAGTATTCGGAAGGAACGGCCTTCTGGGATCAGGCCTCGTACTGGCATTCGACGGACGGAGGCCGGACGTGGGATCCCGAAAAGATGGTACTGCTGCCGACCGAGTTCTCTTCCGATGCGTTCTCTGTCTGCGATCCGGGTGTGGCCTACTGGGGCGGCTATTACTATATCGGGTATACTTCGACGGAAAATCCGGACATGGTCGAGAACCACGTATACATAGCGAGGGGCAAGACGCCTGAGGGACCGTGGGAGAAATGGAACGGTACGGGATGGACGACCGGTAAGGATGTGCAGCCGATGATCCGGTATACGGACGATCCCAAGGCATTCGGGGCCGGAGAACCTTCCATCGTCGTGCTCGACGGCAAGATCTATTTCTATTATTCGTGGAACAACGAGAATGGCGTGACGACCCGGGTCGCTACGGCCGCTGCCGACGATCCGTTGTGGCCGGCCCATCTCACTTTCCACGGAACGGCTATGGACAAGCGGAACATTTCGGGTGCCGACCACAGCGATGTGAAGTACCGGGAGGATATTAAGAAGTTCCAAGCCATCCACACGGCCGCCCGTATGGGACCGAACAGTTACATGGTACTGTGGCAGTCCGACGACGGGATCACGTTTACGAAGGTGGCGGAAATCCGGGACGGATTGCAGACCTATCTGCACAACTGCGGATGGAGCGGCGACGAACAGGGGCATATCAAACCCGGTGTGCAGCAGTATGTCTCTTATGCCTACGGTTCGGCTACGGCGGCGTGGGGACAGTGGAAGACCCGCTGGAGCAAGATCGATTTCTAAGTCCGGTTATATTTTTCTTTTAGCTGCGTTCCGTCCCGTCGGGGGCGGAACGCTTTTTTTGTGACGGGGGGAGAAGAACGTGGAGCGATCTCGGGAAGGTCCCTTTTCGTTATGGCGGAGGTTGTCGGAGCCGAAAATCGGGAAGAAGCTCGGGCGTTTGGCCGGGTTCCGGTTCGAGGGACATCGGTCTGTACGAACCTGTGTCGTTCGGGCGATGTTATTCGGGAGAGGGGTGGATCGGTTGTAATGACGCGAATGTGAGGATACTAATGGCAGGAGAAGGTGTATCGATATGCCGATATTCGTTTGCAAACGTATGCGGAGGGATGCTGGGTTCTCGTTCCCGCGGAACTTACCGGTGTGCAGCAGCGGTTGTGGACCGGTCGGAAAACAGTCCTTCGAAGACCGTCGCCATTATTTTCGAACGAAACGGTTGCGGATTCCGGGAAAAAAGAGGAGGTGGGGAACGGTGTTGAAGCGGTAATTGAAAAAAATGTCGATTTTTTTTGTTTCAGATTGGCGAAAATGAAAAAAATATTTACCTTTGTACCTGTTAATGCTGTATTCGTCTAACGGTTAGGACGGTAGATTCTCAGTCTACAAATAAAGGTTCGA
>UROX01000174.1 GCA_900549685.1 uncultured Alistipes sp. | reverse complement strand
ACACTTATATTATTCAAGCAAGGTTTGGTGTTGTGTGGTACCGCAAATATACTATTAATTTTAACAACATGAAAAAAATCGTATGTTACATTCGCGAAAAAAGTAATTTACTGGTAGCAATACCAATAAATATGCTTTTAGCAACGGTCGGTTTGATACCGTTCCTCGCTGCGGCCCAATCCTCGCCTGCTTACACGATTCAAGGTGCAGTCCGGACGACGACCGATGCCCCCGTAGTAGGTGCAACGATCGTTCTCGAAGGAACCCAGTTCGGCACGACATCGGACGTGACGGGTACTTTCACACTCGACTTGAAGCAGAAACCGTCCCAAGGTTCCGCGCTTTCGGTCAGCTGCATCGGATACAAAACGAAGAGAATTCCGCTCACGGAGAGCAACGCCGCGATTTCGGTAGTGCTCGAGGAGGACAATAACCTGCTCGACGAGGTAGTGGTTATCGGCTATGGCTCCGTCCAGAAGAAAGACCTGACCGGATCGCTCAGCAGCATCGACGGCGGAGCGATCCTCAACAGACAGACGCAGACCGTTTCGATGGCGCTTCAGGGAGCGATGCCCGGCGTGACGGTGACACGCACCAATTCTGCACCCGGCCAATCGGCGACCATTCGCATCCGCGGCATCACTTCGATGACCGAAGGCGCTTCGGATCCCTATGTCTTGATCGACGGGGTTCCGGGCAATCTTTCCGATCTCAATCTGACGGATGTAGCCAACATAACGGTATTGAAAGATGCTGCGTCCGCTTCGATCTACGGGTCGCAGGCCGCGGCGGGCGTCATTCTGGTAACAACCAAACGCGGGGGGAATAGCGGAACGAGCGTTACCTACAACTATACGCTCGGACTCGATTTTCCGACGTCGATGCCCGACTACATGAATGCCGTCGACTACATGAAAGCGGTCAACGAATTAAACTACAACGATTTCCCCGGGGGGGGGTGGATGGTATCAGACCTATACGAAGGACGTAGTGGACAACTATTGGAATCTCAACCGTGAGGACCCCGACAAATATCCGAATACGGATTGGCTTTCGTTGCTGTTGAAAGATTACGCCGTGCGACAGTCGCACAACGTTTCCTTCCGTTCGGGAAGCGCCAAACGGAGCACGTCGCTGAATTTCGGGTACGACGACGTGGACGGTCTTTTTACGAAAAATCTTTCCTGGAAGCGTTATACGCTGCGGTTGAACAACGATTTCGAACTTTTCAAATGGATGAAGGCGTCGGCCGACATTTCCCTGCGCAAAACGGACAAGGTGAACCCCCATACTTCGCCGTCGGCCCAGATGCGCTATATTCCGGCCATTTACGCTGCGACATTGAGCGACGGGCGCTATGCGGAAGGGAAAGAGGGCAGCAATAAATATGCAGCCCTGATGGACGGCGGTACGATCGACGTGCACGGTTACAAGATGACGGGAAAGTTCCAGCTCGACCTGACACCTTTCAAGGGTTTCTCCGTCACGGGAGTGTTCGCCCCGAACTTCTCGTATACGAAGGAAAAGGACTTCCAGAAGCAGGTGCCTTATTTCCGCGCCGGCGATTCCTCGACCGTAAGCACGAAATACATCACCGAAGCGACGACGACCGAACTCAAAGAGACGCGCAGCGATACATTTAGTCATACGACGCAGTTTTATGCCAATTATCAAAAGACGTTCGGAGAAGACCATAATTTCAGCGCCATGATCGGTTACGAAAATTACAAATACGAACAGGAGGGGCTGCTTGCCTCGAAAAGTAAATTTCCGCATTCGCTGATCCCCTATCTCTCGGCCGGAGGTACTTCCGACGTAGTGGCCAAAAGCGAGAACGTCTTCGAATTGGCCCGTCGTTCGTATTTCGGGCGCGTGATGTACAATTATCGCAATAAGTATTACATTCAGGGCAATATCCGCAGGGACGGTTCTTCGCGTTTTGCTCCGGATTCCCGCTGGGGTACGTTCCTGTCAGCTTCCGCCGGATGGGTCTTTACCTCGGAAAACTTCATGTCCGGAACGAAAGACTGGTTCGATTTCGGCAAACTCCGTGTCTCTTACGGCGAACTCGGCAACGAACGGATCAACGGCTATTATCCCTACCAGACGACGCTCACTCCGGCATATTCGGTCGGCTATATCGGCAATACCGTAACCTCGCTCCCGGGTTATTCCCAGACAGCGGCGGTCGTCAGAGACCTCACCTGGGAAACGACCACTACCTACGACGTGGGCGTCGACCTGACATTTCTGAAAAATCGGCTCTCGCTGACGGCCGACTATTACTACAAACGTACGGACGATATGCTGCTGACCGTACCTATCGCACCGATCATCGGTCTGAGCGATCCCTACGACAACGTCGGAACGATGAATACCCGCGGCTGGGAAATCACGCTGGGATGGCGCGACAGAATCGGAGACCTGACGTATTCCGTATCCTTCAACTTGTCGGACGACGTTTCGAAAATGGGGTATATCGGCAACAAGGAGATCATCTCGGGCGGCAAGATCATCAGGGAAGGCGTCGAGTACCAGTCGTGGTACGGATATGTGAGCGACGGCATCTACCAGACCGAAGCGGAAGTAAACGACTCGCCCCGAACCAACAGCGCGGTAACCGTAGGAGACATACGTTATAAGAATATAGCGGACGGAGCCGACTCCCCGAATGTGATCAACGCTGCCTACGACAGGGTCGTATTGGGGTCTTCGCTACCGCACTTCAATTACGGAGGCAACATCTCGCTCGCATGGAAGGGGCTGGATTTCAGTATGGATTTCCAGGGTGTCGGCAAACGCAACTCCTACCTCTCGGAGAGCATGGTACAACCGCTGCGGGCCCAATGGTACAATGTCCCGACGCTGATCGCCGGCGCGAATTCGTGGAGCAGGAAAAATACGATCGAGGAAAACCGTCATGCCCGCTACCCACGTTATTCGTATCAGAGCGAGGGAAACAATTATGCCATTTCCGACTTCTGGATGTTCGACGGCTCCTATTTTCGGGTGAAGAACCTTACGCTCGGCTACTCTCTGCCGGAACGGTGGATGAATAAGGTCTGGGTTCGCAACCTTCGTTTTTCGGTAACGCTCACCGACTTTTTCACGTGCAGCGATTTTCCGAAAGGATGGGACCCCGAGGGAGGCGTTTCGGCCTATCCGATCACTAAATCGGTGTTGTTTTCCGCGCAGATTACATTTTAAATCTACATAAATTCCCTAAAATATGAGACGTTTAAGGTATATGATAGCTGCGATTTGCAGCGCGGCTCTCCTGGCATGCAGCGATCTGGATCTCAATCCGAAGGATGAGGCCGCGACAGGAAACTGGTTTCAGACACCCGAACAATTCGAAATGAACCTCAATGTACTCTTGCTCCATATGTTCTGGCCTCAGGAACGTTTGGAGTGGACCGGCTCCAACCAATGTGCATTGGATGCCATCACCGACGACTTCACCAACCGCGACAAGCTGCTGAGCTTCACCAACGGATCGCTCAACAGCACCAATCCCGTGGCGACGGCCATGTGGGACAACACATATACGGCGATCAACCGATGCAACAAGATCATCACGGAATTGCACAAGGTCGAGGCGCAGATGGACCCGGAACTCCGAAATCGTATTCTGGGGAACGCACGTTTCTACCGGGCCTGTTTCTATGCCCGTCTGCTGATGCACTTCGGCGACGTGGTGGTCGTGGACGAAAACATCGACATCGAATCCGAAGAGGGGCGAAATGCGGCCTATCTGCTCGAACGTACCGACCGTTGGTCGGTGCTGGAGGACGTGCTCGAAGAGTTCGATGACGTCGTGGAAATGCTGCCCAGGGAGTACTCCGCTTCGGAGGTGCAGCGGGCCACGAAAGGAGCCGCCTACGGCATGAAAGCCCGCACGGCGCTCCATTTCGCGTCCATTCGGAAGTGGGACACCTATGGACTGGGAAATCCCTCGGAAGCCGAACGGCTCTTCGGGATCGCAGCGGAAGCAGCCAAGAATTGCATGGATCTGAACGTGTACAAACTTCACGACAGCTTTCCGGAACTCTTCCTGCAATCGACGAAAAATTCGCCCGAAGGCATTTTCGTGATCCCGCGTTCGAAAGCCTATTCCAACGGGTCGTTGAGACAGTACCTCAACGGGCAGTCCGTGACCGTGAAACTGACGCGCACTCCTGTGGGCACCAACGCATTGGGCGAGCTTCCGTCCTGGGATCTTCTGTGTTCGTTTCTCTGCACGGACGGTCTGCCGATCGACGAATCGCCGCTTTATGACCCGAGCGAGCCTTTTAAGAATCGCGATCCGCGGTGCAGTTACACGATCGTCGAATTCGGAACCCAGCATTTGGGATATGAATTCAATCCCCGGCTGGACGTAGCGGAAATATACAGCAGCAAAGAGGGCAAGATGGTGACCAACAACGACTCGCGCACGTATCTGATATCGGTGAATTCGAACCAATACGCCTCCTACAACGGGTTGGCCCTGAAAAAAGGAATCGACGAAAGCTGGCTTTCGCCCTATGAGACGGAGCCCGACAAACGGATATTGCGTTATGCCGACGTATTGCTGATGTATGCGGAGGCCAAAATGGAACTCAACGAAATCGACGATTCGGTGCTCGAAGCGATCAACCGTGTGCGCGCCCGTGCTTACGGCGTCGAAGTTTCTGCGACGGGGCAATATCCGGCCGTCGCCGAACGGGAGCAGACCAAGCTGCGCACGATCATTCGTACGGAACGTCGTATGGAGCTCGCTTTCGAGCAGTTACGTTACCTGGACCTCTATCGCTGGCGTATTGCCGAAAAGGTAATGAACTATCCCAATTATGGCCTTCCGGCAAAGAACAAGGCGCGCCAGGACGCCTATATGCAATATTGGTTCCACGGTGCTGTTCCCGAGATCGACGAAAGCGGATGCCCCGATTTCAGCCGAACCGTCAAAGGGGAGCCCTCATTTTTCGAGTCGCAGGCCAACAAACTCTCGCAGAGGCAGTTCATCGCCCCCAAAATGTACTTGTGGCCGATCCCGAACAAAACTACTGAGGTCATGCC
>UROX01000173.1 GCA_900549685.1 uncultured Alistipes sp. | reverse complement strand
CGAACAACAGGAAGAGTGCGTCGCTACGGAATCCGTACCTGCGCCGGGACAGATGTTTATCGGACGCGACAATTCGGCGGCTCCCCGGGCCTGAACCGAACGGCGCCCTGAGCAGACGGACGGAACCCGAAATGAAAACGGAGAAGAAGAGTACGAAAAGTTATAAGCTATCGAATAGTTATAGAAAAAGAGCAGACTCCCTATTGAATTAAATATCGAAATGACGATCCCGATCGTTCGCTAATGTCTTCTCTGTCTTTCTTCGGGTTCCTTCCTTATGATGTATAACGGCTGCCGGCTCCGTCAAAAGCCGGACCAAAAACGAATAATTATCGAAAAACATATACTATAAGATATAAAAGTTGGGATATTTACTTTATAGAACGATCGGAACCGAGTAAAATTTATGATAAGGAAGCCCCGATCTCCGTGAGGAGGTCGGGGCTTTTCGTCCGGGGTGTTCTTGTCTGTCGGCAGTCAGTTGCGGAATCCGAAGGCCCGGATGTTTTTTTCGCCTGCATTCGTTTCCTCGGTTTCGGCGATACCGGTCAGGGCGTCCGCCGCGTCGTCCCGGCGGTTGCTGCGGAAGATTCTCCGGAACGTCACCAGATCGTCGTGGAAAGCAGGCCACCGCAGGTTCCAGCTCCGGGGCATCCGGATGCGTTCGAGTACGGCGGGGGCATAGGTCAGTATGCGCGATTCTTTGTTGGCGCTCTGGTGGAACCATTCGATGCGGACGCCCGGGACGAGACGTTTCACTGCGCGGGCGAATCCCCGGCCGCCGTTGTTGCTTTCGATGCGGGCCACTACGGTACGGTTCCGCTGCAACATGTCCGCCACGGCCGGTTCGGTGGCTTCCATGCTTTGCGGGGTGTACAGCACGTCGGTGATGTAGACGATGCCCTCCCGATCCGTTACGTAACAGATCGAACAGAGAGCGTCTTCGCCGCAGTCGGCCGTGTCGGTGTAATTGCCCCGCTTGACGGGGCAGTCGGGCAGTGTTTCGTAGGTTCGGAACCGGTTGCCGTAGAGCAGACCTTCGTGCGAAGAGGGACGCCCCTGGTACATGGCCTCGAACAACAGCGGATCGAATCGGCGTTTGCGGTCGAGCAGGGCCGGACTGTGGCGCTCGGGCCAGAGCGCTTCGCCCTGTGTCCGGGGATCGATGCGGGTGGGCGGCGTTTGCTTGATCGCTTCGAAGTTCAGGCTGTACCATGTCTCGTCTTCGGTATCCGGGCTTGTCGCGTCTTCCAGCGGAACGATTTTTTCATGACGGGCGATCCGGCCGATAAGGTCGTCCTCGTGCCAGCGGGTGAAGACGATGAGTTCCTGCGAACGGTTGTGGAGACGGGTGCGGACAACCGAGTTGTACCATGTCCAGATGTTGTCCCGGATCACGGGCGAGTGGGCTTCCATCGCATTTTTGTACAGGTCGTCCAGAATGAAGACATCGACGGGATTGCCGGTCAGCGTGCCGTCGCGTCCTACGCTCAACAGGCCGCCGGGCGCATCGACCAGTTCGAAGGCTTCGGCGGTGCGGAGCGTATTCCGGTCTCGGACTCGCGATCGGGCGAGCCGTGTGCGGGGAAATACGGCGGAGTAGGCTGCCGAGTCGATTGTCTGCTGGATCTGCCGGTTGAAACGGGAGGCCAGCTGGAGGTTGTAGGAAGCCAGTGCGATTTTCGTTTCCGGACGGATGCCCAGCAGATAGGCCGGCAACAGAACCGAGGCGCCGGACGATTTGCCGTGCTGGGGCGGTATCGATACGATCAGTCTGCGGATCGCGCCCCGGGCGAAGGCATCGAGCGTGTGGTAGTAACGTCGGTGGAAGGCGGTCATCGACAGATCGGGGCGGACGATCCGGGCGAAATCGGTCAGCGAGCGGCGGGCCAGTTCGGCCGCCGCCATTTCTTTGGTGAGTTTCATGGATGGGAAAAAAGCGTGAGGCGTTTCGGGAAGAGGGGCGTTGGCATCGGGCGCGGAATGCCGTTCGTCCGGATAGCTGGGGGGATGTCGGTCCGTCAGTCGTCCGTCAGGCCAGCTATTTCGCGCAGTGCCTCTTCCGAAAGTCCGGACAGGTCTACGGGGTTGCCCGTATTTTCCGGAGAATCTTCCGTCCGGCGACTGTTCCACAGTTGCGGGGCAAGGCAGCTCAACGTGAATGTGATGGCTGCGAAATCGGGCGGAACCTGTTTGCGGGTCACGGTTTCGGTCTTGAGGCGTTTTTCTCCGTCGGGAGTGTATTCGAAGGTGGTTTTCGTCTCTTTGCAGAGGTAGCCCGATACGCGTTTGGCCAGTCCCCGGATTGCTTTTCGGTAAAGGAGATGGCCTGTCGTGTCGGTTTTCGGATCGCAGGATGCGATCCTGATGTCGGTTTCGTTCGTGTGCATATGCAAAGGGTTGGGCGGAGCGGCAGGAGTCGAACCTGATAAAATCGCAGAGGGGGAGTGCGGCGATTGCAACGATCCGCAACGGACGTCTCCGTCGGAATGGCGGATCTGCGGACCGGGCGGCGGAAGCGTCCTTCCGGCAGGAGGCGCCGCCCGACACGTCTTCCGGACGTGGTTCCGCTCCGATGGGTTTAGAAGCGCTCTTCGAGTTTCGCGTTCAGCAGATTCCAGTCGAAATCGGTCTCCTGCTCGCCTTCGGGATCGTTCAGGTGAAATTCCCACCACACGGGCAGCAGGGTAAGGAGCCGTCCGTCGTCCGCACTCCGGCAGACGATCAGCGTGCAGACGAGCGACGAGTAGAATTCGTCGGTGTCGTATTCGATACTGCCGTTGAAAAAGTCCGTTTCTTCGATCCGCTTGAGCAGCAAATCAGCAATTTCTTCGTAAATTTGATCGGTAATGGTCGTCATGGTTCGTTGCTGTTTGTCGTAAATGTAGGGCGAGCGGAATTTTTCGAGTTTCTACGGATTCCGAAATCGAGGGGATTCCGGAAGCGAAAGTGTCGATGTTTTGTAAAATTGTTTAACTTTGCAGAACAAATATAAGTTCAAAATTTGAATATCGATACACTTTCGGTGAATTTTTTTAAATTTTATTCGATTCGACATGATAAACAATCGCTTACGGATTATTCGCAAAGAATTGTCGCTTACTCAGGAAAATCTCGCTCGCGTGCTGGGTATCGGCAAGAGCGCTCTGTCGATGATCGAGACGGGCAAGGCTTCTCTTTCCGAGCGGAACAAAAATATTCTTGTTCAGGAATTGAATGTCAATCCCGACTGGCTGGAGTCCGGGAAGGGAAATATGTTCTGCGAGCAGCGGCCTTCGGCCGTTTTCATGGGCAAGACCGACCGGCCGTTGCCGACGCAGAGCGTCCCGCTGTACAACATCGAAGGAACGGCCGGACTGGTTCCGCTGTTTTTCGACGACCGGAACCGCAAGCCGATCGACTATATCCATATTCCCAATCTTCCCAAATGCGACGGAGCGATCTATGTGGTGGGCGACAGCATGTATCCGCTGCTCAAGAGCGGCGATATCGTGCTGTATAAACAGTTGAGCAGCATAGAAGACGTGTTCTGGGGCGATATGTACCTGCTCTCTATCGACATCGACGGCGAGGAGTACGTGACGGTCAAATACATTCAGAAATCCGATCGGCCCGGATGCGTCAAGCTGGTCAGCCAGAATCCGCACCATGCCGACAAAGAGGTCGAAGTGAGACGGATACGGGCATTGGCTTTCGTCAAGGCCAGCATCCGGATGAATTCGATCCGTTGAACGGGGCCACCCAACTTAAAACGAGATAACCTATGGATGTGAAAATTTCACCCAAGTGGAAAGAACTGGTCGGAGACGAATTCGACAAACCCTATTTTGCCGAACTCGTTTCGTTCGTGAAACAGGAATACGGTCGGGGACCTGTTTTCCCTGCCGGCCGCAACATCTTCCGGGCTTTCGACAAATGCGATCCGGACGAACTGAAGGTCGTGATTATCGGACAGGATCCCTATCACGGGGTGGGGCAGGCCAACGGACTCTGCTTTTCGGTCAATGACGGCGTGCAGTTCCCTCCTTCGCTCATCAATATCTTCAAGGAGGTGCAGGAGGATGTCGGCGTGCCGGTTCCCGCGAGCGGCAATCTGGACCGCTGGGCCGAACAGGGCGTCCTGTTGCTCAATGCCGTGCTGACGGTGCGGGCCCATCAGGCGGCTTCGCATGCCGGTCGGGGATGGGAACAGTTCACCGATGCCGTCGTGCAGGCCATCGCCCGCCGCAAGCAAGGCGTCGTCTATATGCTGTGGGGTTCGTATGCCCAGCGCAAAGCCGCTGTCGTGGACCCTCAGCGCAACTGTGTGCTCAAGACGGTCCATCCCTCGCCGTTGTCGGCCCATCGCGGTTTCTTCGGTTGCCGCCATTTCAGTCAGGCCAACAATTATCTTAAAAGTATAGGTCGCGAACCGATAAACTGGTAGGCGATCCTTCCTCTCGGGAGGGGATTCGACGATCTCGCTTTCCGTGTGCCGATTTCGGTCGTTTCCGGTTTCGGCCGGCGACGATCTGAATGAATACGCGGGGCGTGACGGCGAATCGCTTCGGGCGGTAGACCTCCGACGGAATTTAGGGCCATTAAAGGATGTCGTGGCCGGTCGCTTTCTCGGACTTTTTGTTCGTGCATCGTGATTGTCCGTCTTGTTGCCGCGACCCGCTATGTGTGCGGGTTGTCCGGTCTCCGTTCGGACGGGAACATCTTTTTTGTGATCGTAGACTTTCTCTGCGTTGCGGATTCGGTATATGGCGGGGCGGTCGTATCGGGATGTGTGTGGCTCTTCGGTTTGTCTGCGAAAGTTGTCCGCCCGGGTATCTGTGGACGGATGCCGCGGCTTTCGGATCAGGGCTGTTTCCTCTTGTTTGGGCGGAAGCTTCGGATGGCAGTGTCGAAAGCGTCCGTATCGGCTCTTTGCCGGTGCGGAATGAGATAGGAGTGGGTACGAGAAAATCGTTTCCGAATGTGGAATCGGTCGTCGTTTTGTCCGGAGAGTCCGAAGGCCGGTCGGGATCTTGCCGCACGTCGGGAGGAGAGACGATAGTGTCTTTCATCGTCCGGTATTCGGACGTAATTCCCGGATCC
>UROX01000172.1 GCA_900549685.1 uncultured Alistipes sp. | reverse complement strand
GTATATGTCAAAACACGATAGTGCATATGAAAAAAATCTTTTTGTTCCCACTGATCTCATTAACGACATTGAGTATGAGCAGTTGCGGAAGTAAGGCCGAAGACAAGGCCCGTCTCGATTACGAGAAGTACACCCTCGATAACGGACTCGAGGTGGTGTTGCATCAGGATACCTCCGATCCGGTCGTGTCGGTGGCCATCCAGTATCACGTGGGCAGCAACCGCGAGAAACCCGGCAAGACGGGATTCGCCCATTTTTTCGAACACATGTTGTTCCAGCGGTCCGAAAACCTGCCGCGCAACGCCTTTTTCCAGAAGATCGACGCGCTGGGCGGGACGTTCAACGGCGGTACGAGCAACGATGGAACCGTCTACTATGAGACCGTACCGCGCGACGCGCTCGAAAAAGTGCTGTGGATGGAGTCCGACCGTATGGGCTATTTCATCAATACGGTGACCGAAGGCGGTCTGCGCCGCGAGATCGACGTGGTGTCGAACGAAAAACGTCAGCGCGAAAATGCGCCTTACGGACTTACGTTCGACCTGATGTTCAAAAACATGTTCCCCGAAGGACATCCTTATAGCTGGACGGTGATCGGCGAAATCCCCGACCTGCGCAGCGCGACGGTGGAAGACGTCAAGGAGTTCTACGACAAATACTATACGCCCGGCAACGCGACGCTCGTCATCGCCGGCGACTTCGACAAGGCACAGGCCCGCGAACTGATCGCGAAATATTTCGGCGAAATCCCCGCGCGGCCCAATCCCGAAGCTCCGCAGGTGCAGAACGTAACGCTCGACTCGACGAAGAAAATCTCGCATGAGGACGTGTTCTGCAACGCTCCGCTGCTGTTGCTGGCCTATCCCGCCGTCGAGAATTACAACGAGGACGGCTATGCGCTCGATTTCCTGACCAACCTGCTCTCCGGCGACAAGAAGTCGCCGCTGTACAAGGTGCTGGTCGAAGAGCGCGGATTGGCTCCGGAAGTCGAAATGTTCTGTTACCAGCTCGAACTGGCGGGCGTGGTCGTCTTCGACGCCAAGACGTTCCCCGGCGTGAAGCTCGACGACGTCCAGGCTGCCGTGGAAGAGGCTTTCGCCCGTTTCGAACGGGATGGCATCGACCCCGCCGACCTCGAACGCTACAAGAATCTCGAAGAGACCCGTATCTACAACCGCCTTACCTCTACCAACGGCAAGGCCATTTCGATGGCCCGCGACAATGTGTTCGGCGGCGCTCCCGACCGGACGCTCAAGGAGATCGAGAAGTACAAAGCCGTGACGGTCGATGACGTGATGCGCGTGTACGAGAAATACATCAAAGGCCAGAACTACCTCTCGGTCAGCATCTATCCCGAAGGAGCATCCGATCTGGCCGTGACGGGTTCGGTGCCCGCCGTGGTGGAACAGGAATCCATCGATGAGCAGCAGTTGAACTCTCAGGCCGGCGTCGTGGTGGACGATCCCTACGAAAAGACGCCTTCGGCCTTCGACCGCAGCGTCGAACCCGAACTGATGGCCAATACGCCCGAGCTGAACGTACCCGCCATCTGGAGCGCGAAGCTCGCCAACGGCATGACGGTCCGCGGTATCGAGTACAACGAACTTCCGCTCGTGAATTTCTCCATCGAGCTGAACCGGGGTATGCTGCTCGACAGCCCCGATAAGGTGGGCGTGGCCTATCTGACGGCCCAGATGCTCAATGAGGGAACGGCCGACAAGACGCCCGAAGAGCTGGAAAACGCTATCGGCCAGCTCGGTGCGCAGATCCGCGTGTCGTCGGGTGTCGAATACATGACCCTCGGCGGGAACTGTCTCAAAAAGAACTTCCCGCAGGTCATGGCGCTCGTCGAAGAGATGTTGCTCGCTCCGCGGTGGGACGAAAAAGCGTTCGCCGTGGTGAAAGAGCGGACCATCGACAACATCCGCCAGCGTGCGACCGAACCCGGAACGATCGCTTCGAATGTCTTTTCCAAAGTGATTTTCGGTGAACACAGCATCCTTTCCAACAGCCCGATGGGTACCGAGGCTTCCGTGGAATCCATTACGCTCGACGATCTGAAGGCGTTCTACGAAACCTATTTCACCCCCAAGAGCGCTGTGATGAGCTTCGTGGGCGGACTGGATCGCGCACAGGTCGAAAAGACGCTCGTCTCGCTGACCGAGAACTGGGAAGCCAAAGACATCGTGATGCCGATGATCGACGTGACGGATGCCGCTCCGGCCGCCAAAGTCTATTTCGTCGATTATCCGGGTGCCCGTCAGACCTATATCGCCATCGGTTCGAAAGCCATGCCGATGAAGAGCCCCGAGGCCTATCCCGCCTACATCGTCAATGATAAGCTGGGCGCTTCGTCGGGCAGTCTGCTCTTCGAGATCCTGCGTCTGCAACACGGCTATACCTACGGCGCCTACTCGTTCTTCAACCAGACGAACCTGAACAACTTCTTCCAGGCGCAGTCCAGCGTGCAGGCCACCGTGACCAAGGAGTCGCTGGCCCTGTTCCGCGATATCCTCTCGACCTACGGCGAGGAGTATACGCAGGAATATCTCGACAATACGACCAATTCGCTGCTCCGCACGCTCAACGGATCGTTCGAAACACCCGGTGCGCAGTTGAGTATGCTGCGTTCCATCGCCCTGTACGATATGCCCGAGGACTTTATCGCACAACGGGAACAGATCCTGAAAACGATCACGCTGGAGCAGGCCAAGGCCGCCATTGTGGCCCATATCGACTACGGCAAGATGATTGTCGTCGTCGTGGGCGACGCCAAGACGCAGCTCGCCGGCGTGCGTTCGCTCGGCCTGGGCGAACTGCTCGTCGTGGACGGCGATGCTCGGCCCGTGAAGTAGCGGACTCGTTCGGAAAAAAAGCGCGGGATACCCGATGAAGGGCGTCCCGCGCTTTTTCGTGCGTTCGCGCGAGGCCGGTGTCGGACCTCCGAAACGGGAAAAACAGGTGAATTGCGATGCCGGAAACCGGGTCAGGAGCCGGTCGGGGTACAGAAAAGATTCTGTTAGACGGGTTTGTGCGAATTTTGTTCTATATTTGTCCCCGTGACTAAAAAACAGTTTAAAATCTCACACTCTAACCAACTTGTTTTTATGATGGCTCTGGCCGTCGCAGTCGCTTTGTCCGGTTGTAAGGACGACGATCCGGAAGCCGCTCCGGAGCCTACTCCCGAACCCGAACCTACTCCGGTAGAGATCGTTCAGCCCGTGACCGTTCGCGGAACATTGAATTTCGCCGACATTTCGGCCGTTTGGGCCGAAGGAGATCGGCTGGGTCTCTATTGCGACGAGGTCGTTTCCGGAGAAGAAACCGGTGTGGCCAATCTCGCGCTCACGCTCGAAGAGGGTGCCGGAACCGCTACGGCTACGTTCGCCAATTCGCTGAAAATGGGTGCCGACACCATGCACCTGTTCTATGGCTATTATCCCTATAACGAAGCGGCAGGGGACGCTTCGACGGCCGTTGCGGGCCGTATCGCTGCGGAACAGTCGGCTTCCGACTCCGTTTGGGTGCGTTCGACGTTCGTCGGCTCGGCCAGCGTGCTGCCTACCAAATCCGTGGTGGCCGGCGAGAGCGAAGGTGAACCCGAAATCGAAGTGATCGATCCGGCAGTCGTGTCGTTCGAAATGACCAACCTGTTCGCCGTGCTCGACTTCACGATCGGAACCGACGGCTTCGGCATCGGCGAGACCGTATCGGAACTGACCGTCCGCGGCGGCGAGGGTGCCGTGCTCTGCGGTGCGTTCACGGCCGATCTGACCGCTTCGCCCGTCGTTCCCGTTTTCGATGAAAACGAAGCGGCCGACAGCGTCGTGATCCGTTTCGACGGAGCGCAGGTGGCCGAAGGCGAAACGATCCGTGCGGGCATCGTCATCAACCCGGGCGACTACACGGGCAAAGAACTTTCCGTATCGTTGAAAGTGGGCGAATATACGCTCGAATACACTTTCGAAGGCGGCAATTACGAAGCCGACGGCGTGTATCCCGTCCGTCTGGACATTACCGATCAGTTCACGACGAACCTGAACGAGAACGGCGTTTATGCCAACAGCTATATCGTTGCCGAACCCGGCACCAAATACAAGTTCGATGCCCGCGTACAGGGTAACGGCCAGGCGACGACCGGTATCGTGCCTGTTACGATCGATCCCAAATATGCTTTCGTCGTATGGGAATCGAGCGACGAACTCGGCGGTGTGATCGCCGACGTGGCGCTGGGCGAAGACGGTTTCGTTACGTTCACCACTTCGGACTCGATCGGCGGCAATGCGCTGATCGCCGTGACGGACGGTATCGAAACCGAAGATTTCCCGTTGGGAACCATTCTCTGGAGCTGGCACATCTGGAGCACCGACTATTCGGCCGATTCGGATGTGAAATGCCTCAATGCCGACGGAGAGGCCTTCATGTTCATGGACCGCAACCTCGGCGCACTAAGCACCGTACCCGAATCGACGGACAGCTACGGACTCAAATACCAGTGGGGCCGCAAGGATCCGTTCTATTATAACGGTATCCTTTCCAGCGGTACCGTTACGACGGGTGTCGTAACCGACGACGAACATTACGGCTGGATGAAAGGTTCGTATTATCCCGACGGCGAGGACGAATCGATTGCTTACACGATCATGTATCCTACCGTATTCTTCTCGGGTAGCTGGGCGAGCGGTTACGACTGGTTTTACGGTACCGGAGCTTCGGCGGCCGACCGCAATAACGATCTGTGGGGCAATCCTGACGGAACGACCGGTGTAAAAACGATTTACGACCCGTGTCCTGCCGGATATATGGTCGCTCCGCAGACGGCCTTCACCGGTTTCGCCAAATCGGGCGATTATACGGACGGCTGGTACTTCCCCACGGAAGACGGTCGG
This sequence comes from uncultured Alistipes sp., assembly GCA_900549685.1. GTDB lineage: Bacteria > Bacteroidota > Bacteroidia > Bacteroidales > Rikenellaceae > Alistipes_A. The sequence continues at coordinate 195 of UROX01000172.1, read as the reverse complement.
ATCTATTTCCCTGCCTGCGGTTACCTGAATTACAGTTCCGGTGTCATTGTGGCCGGAGACCGTTTCGGTCACTATGGGTTCTACTGGACCTCCGCACCGAAAGAGAATATGTATCAGGCACTCAGCTTCAAGATCGAATCGATGGCGATCAATGCGTCGCAGATGACCCAGCGTGCCTGCGGCAATGCCGTTCGC
>UROX01000171.1 GCA_900549685.1 uncultured Alistipes sp. | reverse complement strand
ACTTCAACCAAAACCCTTGTAACTCAATTCTATCACTATATCTTTCCGCATTTCACTTTTTTGTAGTAACTTTGCGTATTCATCCTCCCAAAACAGGAAAACGATGAGAACCGCACTTTCGGCATTCGCCGCATTGTTACTGACGACCGGCACGATGGCACAAAACAGAATCGAACTGCCCGCCCCGTCCCGAACGGGCGGCATGCCGCTCATGGAAGCCCTGTCCGCCCGGGCGACGAACCGGGCGATGGACCCCGAAAAATCGCTCTCGGCCCAACAGCTCTCCGACCTGCTGTGGGCCGCATGGGGCATCAACCGCGAGGACGGACGGCGCACGGCCCCCTCGGCGCTGAACCGTCAGGAAATCGACCTCTACGTGATCGGACGCGACGGCGCCTACCGCTACGATGCGAAAGCGCATGCGCTCGAAGAAGTGGCCCGGGGCGACCGCCGCAGCGAGGTATGTCCGCAGGAATTCGCCCGGAACGGCGACCGGATCCTGATTTTCGCAGCGGACTACGACCGTATGGCCGGCGGCGACGACCGTGACAAAGCCGTCACGGCTGGCATCGACGCCGGGGTGATCGCACAGAACGTCTACCTCTACTGCGCTTCGGAACGCCTCGCCGTGGTGGTGCACATGACACTCGACCGTGCCGCAGCGACCGAACTGCTCGGCCTGAAAGATTCACAGCGCATCGTCATCGGACAGACCGTGGGCTATCCCGCCGAACGATGACCGAAAAGCTGTACGACATACTGAAGCGCCACTGGGGCTACGAGCGTTTCCGTCCGTTGCAACTCGAAACCATCGAGTCGGTCTGCGCGGGGCAGGACACGCTCGTGCTGATGCCCACGGGCGGCGGCAAATCGATCGTCTATCAGGTGCCGGCGCTGGCGCTCGAGGGGGTGTGCGTCGTCGTGACACCGCTCATCGCCCTGATGAAAGACCAGATCGACAACCTCCGCCGAAGACGCATTCTGGCCGAAGCGATCCACTCGGGCATGACGCCGCGCGACATCGACCGCATTCTGGACAACTGCATATACGGGGACGTGAAATTTCTCTACATCGCCCCCGAACGCATCGACAGCGACATGTTCCGCATGCGTTTCGCCAAGATGAAGGTGTCGCTGCTGGCCGTGGACGAGGCCCACTGCATTTCGCAGTGGGGATACGATTTCCGCCCCGCCTACCTGAAGATAGCCCGGCTGCGTCCGCTGCACGAGGAGATGCCCGTGCTGGCGCTCACAGCCTCGGCCACGCCCGAAGTGGCGCAAGACATCATGCACCGGCTCGGATTCCGTTCTCCGCGGATGTTCCGCATGAGCTTCGCCCGCAGCAACCTGCGCTATGTGGTGCGCCGGACCGAGGACAAGCACGAACAGCTGCTTCGCATCGCGGCCAACGTGCCGGGCACCGGCATCGTGTACGTCCGCACGCGCGAAAAGACCGAAACCCTGGCCCGCTTCCTCACCGAGCAGGGCATCGCGGCCGACTTCTACCACGGAGGAATGGGATACGCCGAACGCAGCATCCGGCAGGACGACTGGATACGGGGCAAAACGCGCATCATCGTAGCGACCAATGCCTTCGGCATGGGCATCGACAAGGCCGATGTCCGGTTCGTGATCCACTACGACCTCTGCGACTCGCTGGAGGCCTACTATCAGGAAGCGGGCCGGGCCGGACGCGACGGACGGACCGCCTACGCGGTGGTACTGCTCGCGGCCGACGACGCGGGGAAAGCCGGCCGACGCATAGGACTCGACTTTCCTCCGACAGAGACGGTGCGGGCCGTCTACGAGGCATTGTTCAACTATCTGGGCATAGCCATCGGCGACGGCAAGGGCGTCTCGTCGGTTTTCAACCTCTACGAATTCGCCTCGCGGTTCCGGTTCTTCGTACCCACGGCGCTCAATGCCATCGGCATCTTGCAACAGAACGGCTACATGATCCTGACCGACGAGACGGACAACCCGCCGCGCGTGAAATTCACTGTGCGACGCGACGAGCTTTACAAGATCCGGGTAGACCGCCAGGAACTCGACCACCTCATCACGGTGCTGCTGAGGCGATACACGGGGTTGTTCAGCGATTTCGTCCCGGTTTCCGAGGCCGAGATCGTCCATCTGTCGGGCTATACGCCCGAGCGGGTGCGCGAACTTTTCCGCAAACTGTGGCAACAGCACATCATCCGCTACATTCCCGGGAGCCGGAGTCCGATGCTGATTCTCACCGAAGAACGTCTGCCGGCAGCCGACGTACGGATTTCGCCCGAAAGCTACACGCTGCGCAAGGAGACCGCAGAGAAGAGAATGGGAAGCATGATCCGCTACGTATCGAACGACGACGAGTGCCGCAGCGTATCGATCCAGCGCTACTTCGGCGAGGCGGACGCCGCCGACTGCGGCGTCTGCGATGTCTGTCTGGCCCGCCGCCGGACCGCAGAACGACTGGACGCCGGACTGCGCGCCCGTATACTCGAAGCGCTGGAACAGGCTCCCCGCGACGTGAAAACGCTCGTTTCCGGCATCGGCGCCAATGCCGACCGGCTCGTCGAAACCGTGTCGGTCCTCCTCGACGAACGGAAAATAATCGAGGGAAAAGATGGGAAACTCCGGATTAATCGGTAACTTTGGCATCTCTATGAACAAACCCTTCGTCGAAAGCATTTCCAACGAAACCCTCGCCCAGTTGCCGCCGGGCGCTTTCCCGGGGCAGATCGTCGTCGTCGATACGGCCGAAGCGGTCGCCGGAGCCTGCGACTTTCTCGGCCAGTGCGAAGTGATCGGTTTCGACACCGAGACACGGCCTTCCTTTACCAAAGGCATCTCCAACAAGGTCTCGCTGTTGCAACTTTCGTCGGCGAACCGCGCTTTTCTTTTCCGCCTCAACAAAATCGCGTTGGAAAAACCTCTGCTGCAACTGCTTTCGTCCCGCAAGGTCATCAAAGTGGGTGCCGCCGTGCGCGACGACCTGCGTGCGCTGAGGCAGTTGCGCCGGTTCACGCCGGGCGGATTCGTCGAACTGCAGAACCTGGCGCCGGAATTCGGCATCACAGACAAAAGCCTGCGCAAGCTGGGCGCCATAACGCTTCATATCCGCATTTCGAAAGCCCAGCGACTGAGCAACTGGGAGGCGAAGCAACTGACTCCCGCCCAGCAGATGTATGCCGCCACCGACGCATGGATCGGCCGTGCGATCTACATGGAGTTTATGAAGCACCGTCCCGCGGGCATCCGTATCGAAGATTTCGCACGTTACGACGACTCCGTCGCACAAGGGAACGCCTCCCGATAAATTGCACCCGCTCTGTCTGTCGATACGTAACCGTCGGATATTTCCGGGACATTCCTTGCACATTCCGAACAAAATCGCATTTCCCTGTTTCGGCCGCTACCGATTGCTGTTCCCCGACCGCATATATGCAGATCGGACCGCACTGCTTTCGTTTCGACAAAAATAATAATCCGGATACCCCGGCATCCGCTTTACTCCGATCAATGACAATATAGCGACCGTATCTCTCCCGTGTACCGGAATGCACTGCCGCAATCGCATGTTCCGACCACGATTTCCAACCGCTGTCAGGGCAAAGGCCACCTCCGCACAGTCCACGATCGCAAGCGACAGCGGGCAGAACGAAAAAACCGACAGAAACAGAGAAACATCGACAGATGCGCTCCCGAAGCGTACGAACTCAGGAGTACGACACGCCCGAATACGAGCACACCGGCACCGTCCGTCCCAGCAACGGTCCCGGCACGGAATTATGGGAAGGTTCCGCTTTCCGCAAGCACGACGACGATATATTGCGACAGATAGAGATATCCTATCCGTTCCGACGCCTCGGAACCGGAACCGGCCGGCCCGCCCGTCGTCGCCCACAGCCCCCGGTCCGTTCCGTCGGACACCGGCGTCGGTCTCGGCCTCGAAAAAACGAAACCGGGTGTCGGAGAACAAACGTTCCGACACCCGGCAGTTAGGCATCATGGCATCCGTACGGCGGATCAGAACAATCCTTTTTCGTATTTCGCCCTGACTTTCTCCAACATATCGACCGTCATGGTCTCCAGATTCCATGTCGGCGACCACCCCCACTCCTCGCGGGCGCAGCTGTCGTCCATTGAGTCGGGCCAGCTCCGGGCGATGTTTTCCTTGATAGGATCGACCTTGTAATCCATCTCGAATCCGGGCAGATGCTTACGGATTTCGGCACAGATGATCTCCGGCGTGAAACTCATCGACGCGATATTGAAACTGTTGCGATGGACGAGTTTCGAAGGATCGGCCTCCATCAACCGGACGCAGGCGTCCAGCGCGTCGGGCATGTACATCATATCCATGTAGACGTCTCCCGGAACCGGGCAGGTGAACCGTCCCGACTTGACCGCGTCGTAGAAAATCTCCACCGCATAATCCGTCGTCCCCCCTCCGGGCAGCGTGACGTTCGAAATGATGCCGGGGAAACGCACGCTCCGCGTATCGACTCCATATTTGGAATGATAATAGTCGCTGAGTAGCTCGCCCGTGACCTTGCAGACACCATAGATCGTATTGGGACGCATCAGCGTATCCTGCGGCGTCCGGACTTTGGGCGACGACAGGCCGAACGCCCCGATCGAACTAGGCGTGAACAGTGCGCAGCCGTACTGCCGGGCAATGTCCAGCGAGTTCATCAGGGCACCCATGTTGATGTTCCATGCCAGCTGGGGGTCCTTCTCGCCCACGGCACTGAGCAGGGCGACCAGATTGAAAATAGTGTCGATCTTGTACTTATTGACCGTGTAGCCGTAAGCGTGCGGATCGAGAGCGTTCAGGACGGCAAAAGGTCCCTGTTCGCTCAGGAATTTACATTCGCGCACATCGGTCGCGACGATATTGTCGTTCCCGTAGATTCCTCGCAGATGGGCGGTCAGTTCCGAGCCGATTTGCCCGCCGGCACCGACAATGAGAATGCGTTTCATCGGAATAACTGATTTTGAGAAATGTATCTGTCAATGCCGACGACAGACAAGACAAATACCTGATATACAACACATAAATTTACACCACAGAAACAGACAGAACACTATCCGCTC
>UROX01000170.1 GCA_900549685.1 uncultured Alistipes sp. | reverse complement strand
TGCAAAAGGCCGTTCTGGCTTTTCTAGGAAAGAACGGTTTACTTTAAACGACTCCGCTTTGCGAGGCAGTCCCCGCGACACCGGTGACCGAATTCCGGAGAGCGAAGCGGAGCATACATATCCCCGGATGCGAACGTCCGGACGGGCAATGCCCGCTTCGGACCGAGTCGGCACCGGATTCGGGACCGTGCGAAAACGCCCGGGCCGCCGCAGAGAAACGGGAAATTTCCCCTGCCCTTTTTTGTTGTGTACGACGGAAAGCCTCCGAACGAAAGCGGGTGTCCGAAAGAATCGGACACCCGCTTTTTTTACAGACGGATTCAGTATCAGCTGCTACCAGGCAAAGAGCGGATACTGTTCCATCAAGGCATTGACTTCCTTGCGCACGGCTGCAATCGTCTCTTCGTTGCCGATGTCGGAAAGCACCCGGTCGATCAGGCCGACGATCATGTCCATTTTGTCCTCTTTCAGACCGCGCGTCGTGATGGCGGGCGTTCCGACACGGATACCCGAAGTCTGGAACGGCGAGCGACTGTCGAACGGAACCATGTTCTTGTTGGTCGTGATGTCGGCCAGCACGAGCGCCTTTTCGGCCTGCTTGCCGGTCAGTTCGGGGAACTTGGTACGCAGGTCGATCAGCATCAGGTGGTTGTCGGTACCGCCCGAAACGATCTTGTATCCGCGTTTCACGAACGCTTCGGCCATGGCCTGGGCGTTTTTCTGCACCAGACGCTGGTATTCCTTGTACGAAGGTTCGAGCGCCTCGCCGAAAGCGACGGCTTTGGCGGCGATGACATGTTCGAGCGGTCCGCCCTGGATGCCGGGGAAAACGGCCGAATTGAGCATAGCCGACATTTTCTTGATCTCGCCTTTCGGAGTCTTCACACCCCACGGATTTTCGAAATCCTTACCCATCAGGATGATACCGCCGCGCGGCCCGCGAAGCGTCTTGTGCGTCGTCGAGGTGACGATATGGGCGTATTTGACCGGATTGTCGAGCAGTCCTGCGGCGATGAGTCCCGCCGTATGGGCCATGTCCACCATCAGGATAGCACCCACCTTGTCGGCGATGGCCCGCATGCGGGCATAGTCCCACTCGCGGCTGTAAGCCGAAGCGCCGCCGATAATCATCTTGGGCTTGTGTTCGAGGGCGAGACGTTCCATCGCGTCGTAGTCGATCGTGCCCGTCGCCTCGTCGAGCTTATATCCCACGGCATGATAGAGCAGGCCCGAAGTATTGACCGGCGAACCGTGCGAGAGGTGTCCGCCGTGCGCCAGATCGAGCCCCATGAACGTGTCGCCGGGCTTGAGCACGGTGAGGAACACGGCCATGTTGGCCTGTGCGCCGGAGTGGGGCTGTACGTTGGCGTACTCGGCTCCGTAGAGTTCGCAGAGGCGGTCGATGGCCAGCTGCTCCACGCGGTCCACCACTTCGCAGCCGCCGTAGTAGCGTGCTCCGGGATATCCTTCCGCATATTTGTTGGTCAGCACGGAACCCATGGCCCGCATGACCTGTTCGCTGACGAAATTTTCGGATGCGATCAGTTCGATACCGTGCATCTGACGTTGTTTTTCCTGCTCGATGAGATCGAACAGTTTCGTATCTTTCACCATTGGATATGAGTTTTAATATGATTCGGTCGTAGAAACAGTCCTCCAAAGGTAGTAAAAAAGAGCAAGAAAACATACCGGACCCGACGTCGTGCCGAATAATTTATTACCTTTGCATTGTTCTGTACGTTCTCTGCTTTCGGAACATAAGGCCGCATACGGCGGGCCGAGAGTCCCGGCGGAACGCCCTCGTACGAGGGAAACGCAGAATATGCCGTGCGAACGACATTTACCCAATACATTAAATAACAAACAAATGAAACTACTTGAAGGAAAAGTCGCCGTCGTGACCGGAGCCGCCCGCGGAATCGGTAAAGCGATTGCGATGAGATTTGCTCAGGAAGGCGCTTCGGTTGTTTTCACCGATCTGAAAGTCGATGAGAATTTTCAGAATACGGAAAAGGAATTGCAGGCACTCGGCGTCCAGGCCAAAGGATATGCCTCCAACGCCGCCGACTTCGAAGATACGAGCAAAGTCGTAGCCCAGATCATGCAGGATTTCGGACGGATCGACGTGCTGGTCAATAACGCCGGCATCACCCGCGACGGCCTTATGATGCGCATGAGCGAGCAGCAGTGGGATATGGTCATCAACGTGAACCTCAAATCGGCGTTCAACTTCATCCACGCCGTAACGCCCGTGATGATGCGGCAGAAAAGCGGCAGCATCATCAACATGGCTTCGGTCGTAGGCGTTTCGGGCAATGCGGGTCAGTGCAACTACTCGGCCTCGAAAGCCGGGCTGATTGGATTGGCCAAATCCATCGCCAAAGAACTCGGTCCGCGCGGCATCCGTGCCAACGCCATCGCTCCGGGCTTCATCATCACCGACATGACCAACGCCCTGTCGGACGAAGTGAAAGCCGAATGGGCCAAACAGATTCCTCTGCGACGCGGAGGTACGCCCGACGACGTGGCCAAAGTGGCGCTGTTCCTCGCATCCGACCTCTCGTCGTATGTCAGCGGACAGGTCATCCATGTCTGCGGCGCGATGAACACCTGATGCCCCTTTACTGCGGGATCCGGATCACCGGACCGAAAGAAACAAGCTGTCCTGCCTGTCGCAGGGCAGCTTTTCTTTTTAGAAAGTTCGGCTCTACCGACTGATCCGTTCACAGGGAGTGTCATATACCTCGATATCCCCTCCCCTGTCTCGGTCTCGGTATTTTCCGGACTGCGCCTTCCCCGGCGGGGAATCGGACACGTCATCGGGAAAGCGGGGATTTCGGCTTTCCGTCGGTCCATAAGAAAAGAAGATCGCTCCGCAGAACCGACGGTCGTTCACAACCTTGCCGGAGACTGCCCGCAGAGTTACCGACAGCCGTTCGACACTCGTTCCACATGCGGCAAACAGATTATCGACACTATATCGGCGGATATCGTCACGTTATACACAAATTATTCACAGCTTTCCGGTTCGGAAATCGAAAGCGACGGAAAATAACGACCGACACAAGAAAGCGCATGCTGTCGTCCTCCCTCCGGTCAGCAGCCGGGGCCAGGCACCGCAGACCGACAGCAATATCGGACGACACCCGATCCACAGGGTGCACAGGGTATAAAAAGCGTATACGAACGGATTGCATAAAGAAACGGGCTGAGTCTTCCGATACAGAAATAATATCCGGAAAACACGGGAAACCGGTGACGCACAGAAAGGACGACGGAGGTTACTGTTTCCGCTCGCAGAGAATGTTACGAAGTACAGCAAGACAGACTGCGGACACCGAGCGCCCCCCATCCGGCCGAATGAACAGAACGAACCGGAGATTTCCGCCCCGTCTATACAAAACTCTCACAGCCCGATACTCCCGGTACAAGATTGCCGACACGCCGAACGGCTCAGAGCGGCTGACATGCCGGACAGAAATAGACGCTGCCGCCCAGATAATTCTCCTTGCGCACGGTTTCTCCGCAGCGGGGACACGGTTTGCCGACCGTGTTTTTCGACAGTACGGAGACATAACCGCCCTTGCGGCCGAACAGATCGGTCTCGGAATCGCGCCCTCCGGCAGCAAACATTTCCCGAAGCGTGTGCCGGATGCTCTCGTAGAGCAACGAGCGGCGATGGTCCGAAAGAGAGCCGATCCGGGTTCTGGGATGAATGCCGGCCCGGAACAGAATATCCTGCAAAACCCCGTTACCCAACCCGGGAATCGTCTGCCCCGTAGCCAGAAACGCTTTCGCACTCTTGTTCCGCACAAGCGGGTTGCCGATCAATGAAAAGAAATAATCGCGATCGAAATCGTCCGACAACACCTGCGGCTTATCCTTCGCGCTCCGATAGTAAGGCGCATAAAGACCGCCGGGCGAACCGCCGGCCGCGTAACAGAACAGTCCGCCGTACATCCGCACCGATGCCGTCAGACAGCTCTGATCCTCGAAACCGACGAGCAACTGATGCTTGAGCGGCAAAGGCGCTCCAGCTTCCCGGAACCGAAGATCGACACCGTCGGTAAATAGCAGCAGCCGGTCGTCCGCCTCGATCTCGACCAATCCACCGAGGCTGCGGCTGCTGCCGATTCTTTTTCCGAGCAGAAGCGCGGCGTAACGCTCCGGATCGCCGTCGAACCATGCGAACTTATGCGGAGAAAAAAGCGGAATCACTTCGGCGATCCGTTTGCCGCGGACCGTCTCATCGAGTTGGGTCGCCAGCAGACGTGCTTCGGGCGCTTCGATCATCGTATATGCGGTTTCGTCATAACGCTATAAACAAGTCTGTGGACCGGCGGAGACATGTTCTATCCGCCGGTCCGCAGATGATCTTCGTTCCGGTCCGCACGGCATGCGAGACAATCCTAATGCTTCATATACCCGCCCCCATCCGACGGTGGCGATCCGTGGCCGCAGGCCGGGTTTGGGAGTCGCCCGTCCCGTCAGATACCTCAATACAGTACGGAAACCGCGACAAAGTCGGCTCGTCGAAGCATACGCATGACGCGAACCGGGAAAGACTGTGACACCGGGCTATCCCAACAACGGGTCGATTTCGGCGCAAAGGGCCGCGAAGATGGCGTCAGGGTCGCCTACGCCGCATACGGAACGGAATTTTCCCTGCGGCTTGTAATGTTCGGCGACCACGGCCGTCTGGGCCTTGTAGACGTCGATCCGGTTGCGGATCACCTCCTCGCTCAGGTCATCGGCCCGGCCGCTGTCCTTGCCCCGGTTGAGCAGACGTTTGACCAGCTCCTCGTCGGGCACTTCCAGCGACAGCATCACCCCCACGGGCGTACCGTGCCGTTCCATGATCCGGTCGAACGCTTCGGCCTGGGGCGTCGTACGGGGAAAACCGTCGAAAATATTTCCGGCGCAGTCCTTATGTTTGCCTACGTAATCGGCGATCAGATCGATCACCAGTCCGTCGGGAGCCAGATGGCCCTTGTCGATATACTCCTTGACACTCAGCCCCAGCGGAGAACCCTTGCGGATCTCTTCGCGGATGACTTCTCCGGTAGAAATATGATTGAAGCCGTATTTTTCGATCAGGCGGGCCGCCTGGGTCCCCTTGC
>UROX01000169.1 GCA_900549685.1 uncultured Alistipes sp. | reverse complement strand
ACACTTCAAACAATGGGAAAAACTTAGCTGTTGTAAAAAAGAACAAACGCTATTTTAGCATTTTTTTCAGTGGTTGCAAGCGGCCAAATCTTTCCACGATTCAATAACGTCGCGAAGATACGCAATTTTCCCGCAATCGCAAAAAAAGACACCCCGGCGACGACGGCACGACAGCCGCTACCGTACCCCAAAGCCGCCATACGCCCGATGTATCGACATTTTCGGAAACATATTTTCATCGCGACCGCTGTTATTCGCGGACACCGGCCGCATATCCTTCCCGACTTCGGCAGAAGCCCGGAACCGCCGTCCGAAAAGCAGGGAGGCCGTCCCAGAGCCGGAATATCCCCTCCCGGCATCAGAACGGGTATCCCACCCCGAAATTGAGCGTCGTATTGCCCAGCCGGAAACGACGGATCCAGCGTTCGCCCGCCGGTTCGTTGGGGTTGTGGAGCTTGACGCCCCAATCGACCCGGAACACGAAAAAGCTGAAATCGAAACGGGCACCCAGTCCGGTATTGAAACCGAGCTGCCGGTAAAAGCGGTCGATACGGAACAGGCTTTCCTCGCCGGAACCGCCCTGGTTCATAAACCAGATATTGCCCACGTCGAAAAACAGCGCACCCTGCAGAATACCCCATACCGGGAAACGGGCTTCCAGATTGGTCTCCAGCTTGAAATTGCCCAACTGGGCGGGATAGGAGCTGATCCAGCGCTCGGAGTTGCCCGGGCCGAGCGTCCGAGCCATCCATCCCCGCATGCTGTTGGCACCCCCGCAATAGAACAGCCTCTCGAACGGTATTGAGAACGAGTTGCCGTAGGCATAGCCCCAACCGGCATAGAAACGATACACCAGACTCGTTTTGGGAGCCAGCACGAACATCCGGGACAGATTGACATCCGCCCGGAAATACTGGGCGTAACGTGTCCCGAACAGGCGGTGATAGGGCCGTCCGTTCTCGTCGAGACCGCTGCGGCCGAACAGATGCGACAGACCATCGATCAGGTTGCCGTTAGTCTCGAAATTGACCCGCAGCATGAGCGAGCTCTTTTCGACCGTGCGGCTCCGGTCGTTGAAGATATAGGAGCCGGACAAGCCGGCGATCACCTGCGGCGTATAACTATTACGCAGATAGGGATTGGGCAGTTGATTGAGAAAGGCCGAATCGATCTGCCGGAGCTTGACAACGCTGATATCGGCCGGTCGGAGAACGAACGTGCTGCGGCGTCCCATTCCCCACGAATAGCCCCACACGCCGCTGGCCAGCAACCGATGGTAATAGGGCCGGCGCTGCACGCTGTACGAAACTTCGACTTTCGTGCGCGGATTGACGGCCCGGTTATGGCGGTTTACCCGAAAAGGGGTTATGAGCCGGGGAAACGAGAACGACGCCGACACGCCCAGCTCGAACGAGTTGCGCTTGCTCTTGAGACGCATGAATTCGTACCCGCCGCGCACGCTGACATCGAACAGTTCCATCCCGCGGAACAGGTTCCGGTTCTGATAGCCGACCGTAGCCGTCAGTCCGAAATAGTCCGAAGAAGTCGTCCCTTCCAGCTCGACGGAATAGCTCTGCCTCATCGCCGGGATACAGAAGATATTGCAGATCAACGACCGTTCGACGGCATCCGTCACCGCCGCCGTATCCGCGCCCCCTCCGCCGCCGACATAGGTCACGGAGACCTCGTCGGAGGATTCGGCCGGTTCCGAGAACAGGATGCTGGCGCTTTTGTAATACCCCAGCCGCATGATATTCTCATAGGTCCGCTCCACTTCCGAAGCGTCGTACAGATAATCGGGATAAAGCCCTATGGTCTGCCTGAGAATTTCCGCCCGCACCTTCGAACGGGTATCGTACACGATCCGCAGCCCCTTGTACTCGACCGTATCGAGCCGCGACGCGTACAGGCTGTCCGACACGGCTGTCGTCGGATCGTAGTCGGGATGGACATAGATCTCCCGTATTCGATAGACGCGGTTATTATCGAACATAGCCTCTCCCTGCGCATCGTATCCGGCGGCATAGGGCTTGACGACCATCGTCAGATCGACCGTACGGTTTCCTACGGTAGAATCGGCCACATAAGCGATGTTGTTGATCGAGAAATTGTAATACCCCCGGTCCTTGAGGTAAGAGGCGATACGGACTCTTTCGGCCCCCAGCACATCGGCATCGAACACATCGCCCCGATGAAGCAGCGACGAGACCGTATCGCCCAGCACGATCCGCTGCAACGACCGGTCGCGGAACTCGTAACCGATCTCGCCGATGCGGTAAGGCTCACCCTGACGGACACGGTAGACGACGCGGGCCTTGCGCCCCGACGTATCGACCCGGAAAGAGGCCTTCGAATCGAGAAACCCCTTGCCGTCCAGATAGATTTTCATCCCGGCGGCCGAACGCTGGGCCAACGACGAGTCCATCAGCACGGGTTCCCTGCCGATCCGCCGCTTGAAACGGTTCCACCAGTTGTTTTTGGTCGAGTCGGCCGCATTGTAGGCCCAGACGTAGAAATTGGTCCCGAGCAGCTTCTTGCCGGGATGCTGACGGACGAAACTTTCCAGCTCGGTCTTCGTCGCCCGTTCGTCGCGCGGCAGGTCCTTTTCCTTTTCGATTTCGATCTTATTGCCCGCGAGCATATACGCTCCGGAAGGAATGTGCCGCGTCGCGCTGCACCCGACCAGCAGCAGGCACACGGCAGCCATCGCCGCATACCGCACACCGCACGTCCGATTTCCGATCCTGCCCGTCCGCAACACGTCCGATCCGTTTTTATCGTTTATCGAATTTGAACCTCACCCTCAGCACTCCGTCCGCCCAGTCGCTCGAAACGATACGCACGGGTGGAATCTCGCTCGTATCGGCCACATGCGCACCGACGCAGGGGCAGCTGTCAAACGTACCGATATGGACGATACGCACCTTTCCCGCCCCTCCGGGCACCCGGGAAAGATCGTACCGCCGTGCGGCGACCTCCGCGTCCATCGTCTCGGTGCGTACCGCCGCACCCGAAGCGATCTGCCGGTTCACCGTCCGCTCGATCTCGGCGCGTTCGTCGTCCGTCAGGTTCCGTCCGAAACGGAAATCGCATTTCGACTTTTTCTTTTCGATATGCGTCGAGAACGCCCTGCCGCAGCCCAGCATCCCGGCAATCGCGCCGCAGACCAGATGCTCGGCCGTGTGCATCGGCGGATACTCCTCTTTGTTATGTTCGCCGAACGGCGTGTTCTGCTGTTCCATCCATCATTCGGTTTCGAATCCGTCCGCACCCCTCCGGACCTCTGCTTTCCGCTTCCGCCCGCTCGTCCGCAGACGAAAGACGGCTCCCCGCCCGGGTCTCCCGGGGAGAGAAGGCAGGGAAACGCCTCCTCCGTCAGGTCATTCCTATCCGAAGAAGCCCTGTTTTTTCAGTGTCTCGAAATATTTGCGCGAGAAAATCTCGTTATCGTCCTTCTTGTAACGGCGCTCGGTGAAAATGCGGGCCAGAGAGGGCAGGCCGTTTTCGTCGAGCAGACGCGCCGTTTCCTCCGAGGCCTCCCGGCCGGCCCATATCCGGTCGATATCCTCCGGCGCATAATCGCGGTAGCGCTCGCGATGGATCACGCCCTCCAGCGGCAGACGGTCCGTAAGCGGCGGCATGCGGTCGGGATAGCCCATCGTCACGGTCGTCACGGGCACCACGCCCTCGGGAAGGTCGAGCACTTCGGCGATTTCGGCCGCGTTGTAGGTCGTCGTACCCAGATAGCAGATGCCGAGTCCTTCCGCTTCGGCCGCCAGTGCGATATTCTGCGAAGCGAGTATCGCGTCGATAGCCCCATTGACGAACCAGACGAAATTGCCATACCCCGGCTCGGCACCCCGCTGGCGGCACCAGAGCGAAAAGCGGCGCACATCGGCGCAGAAAGTCAGCACGACGGGTGCCGCAGTCACCATCGGCTGTCCGAAGTGGCAGGGCGACAATTCTTTCCTGATCGCGGGATCGGTCGTCACGACAATGCTGTATACCTGCATATTGCCCGTATTCGACGCCCGTATCCCTGCCTCCAGAATCCGTTGCAGGACCGCCTCGGGTACGAGATCTGGTTTATAACTGCGCACCGAACGGTGCTCGAAAATCGTTTCGATCATCGCATTTTTCATTTCCGGGACGCCCCGGCGTCCCTCGTTCGATACAAATATCCGTTTTTTTCTCGGGACGGAAAAGGCTTTCCGAAAAAATTCCCATCTTTGCCGCAGGGCACCCTGCCCCGCCGACCACGTAAACCGCAGAGCCGCATGGAACAGAAATTCTACAAATACCACGGAGCCGGCAACGACTTCGTCATCATCGACGGACGCACCGGACGGTTCGACGCCTCACGGGAACATGTCTCCGCCCTGTGTCACCGCAGGACCGGTATCGGAGCCGACGGTCTGATGATTCTCGAAAACGATGCGCAGGCCCAGTTCCGCATGCGTTATTTCAACGCAGACGGAGGCGAGGCCTCCATGTGCGGCAACGGAGGCCGCTGCATCGCGCTGTTCGCCCATCATCTGGGGATCGGCGGCATGCACAAGGTTTTTTCCGGCATCGACGGACCCCACGAAGTCGATATTCTCTCGGCCGACGCCATCGAAGGGACGATACGGCTCGGCATGATCGACGTGAAGCAGGTGACCGTAGCGGCCGACCATCTCTTTCTCGACACGGGTTCGCCCCATTATGTCGAATTCGTCGATGACGTCCGCAGCACGGACGTAGTGGGACGGGGCGGGACGATCCGCCGTTCGGAAGCTTTCGCGGCGGGCGGCGGGACGAACGTCAATTTCGTGCAGCTCCTCGACGAGGGACACATCCGCCTGCGCACGTTCGAACGGGGCGTCGAAGACGAAACGCTCGCCTGCGGGACGGGCGCGACCGCCGCAGCCATCGCCACGGCAATCCATACCCGAAGCGGGTGCCGCCGCTATCGGGTCGAAGCCGAGGGCGGCACGCTTTTTGTCGAATTCGAATCGGCGGATCTCCGGGCTTTCGGCCGTATTACGCTGACCGGCCCGGCCCGGAAAGTTTTCGAGGGTACGACGGGTTCGTTTTTTTAATCCCGAAAAACGGCGGATTTCCGAAAAAAATCTCTAATATTGCATACACCGGGCGGAAGAACGCCCGTACACGAGAAACGTTCGATCCGATCTTAAACC
>UROX01000168.1 GCA_900549685.1 uncultured Alistipes sp. | reverse complement strand
TCCCTGCTTCAAGATCACAGTGCAAATATACAATAAAAATTCCATCATGCAATAATTTATTGACTTTTCTTACAATATTTTTTATTCAACACCGAAAAAATTACAAGAAACTGCCGAAAAAACCTTCCCTCTATATATAATAAGGTATACCGCCTCGGCCGGGTTCCGATGCGGAAGCGATATTTTCGGGTCCGACATACGCGATATTTTATTACTTTTACAATAAAAGAGAGAAAAATGACAGAAAAACATACCCGAGAAATTCTGAATTTCGACCGGACCCACTTGTGGCATCCCTATACATCTACGAATAAGCCGTTAGAGACCCATCTCGTCGCACGGGCCGAAGGCGTCCGCATCGAACTTTCCGACGGGACACAGCTCATCGACGGCATGTCGTCGTGGTGGGCCGCCATTCACGGCTACAATCATCCCAGACTGAACGAAGCCGTCGAGACACAGATCAAAGCCATGTCGCACGTCATGTTCGGAGGACTCACGCACATGCCGGCCGTCGAACTGGGACGAAAGCTGACAGCCATGGTCCCGCAGGGACTCGATAAAATATTTTATTGCGATTCCGGTTCGGTCGCCGTCGAAGTGGCCGTCAAAATGGCGATGCAATACATGCACGCACGTAAAAAACCGAATAAAAACAAGTTAGCAACGATTCTGAGGGGCTATCACGGCGACACATGGCACGCCATGTCGGTGTGCGATCCGGTCACGGGCATGCATTCGATCTTCACGGGCCGGTTACCGATACAATATTTTGTACCGAAACCTGCAATCCGCTTCAACGATACGTGGGACGACAGCGATTTCGCCCCGATGGAAGAGACGCTCGAACGTCACGGCGACGAACTGGCCGCCGTCATTCTCGAACCCGTAGTACAAGGCGCGGGCGGCATGTGGTTCTATCACCCCGAGTATCTGCGTCGTCTGCGCGAAGCCTGCACGCGACACGACGTCCTGTTGATCGCCGACGAAATCGCGACGGGCTTCGGACGCACGGGCCGAATGTTCGCCTGCGAATGGGCCGGCATCACGCCCGACATCATGTGCGTGGGCAAAGCGCTCACGGGCGGCTACATGAGTTTCGCGGCCACGCTGGCCACCGGACACGTGGCCGAAACAATCTCGTCGGGCAATCCGCCCGAATTCATGCACGGCCCCACGTTCATGGGCAACCCGCTGGCCTGTGCCGTGGCCTGCGCCTCGCTCGAACTGCTGACCGAAAACTCGCCTCTGGATCGCATCGCCGCCATCGAGCGGAAACTCGGAGAATTGCTCGCTCCCGCCGCTGCGATGCCCCAGGTGGCCGACGTGCGGACATTGGGCGCCATAGGCGTCGTGGAACTTCACAAACCCGTCGATATGGCTTTCATGCAGCGGAGGTTTATCGAAGAAGGCGTATGGATACGCCCGTTCGGCCGACTGGTCTACGTCATGCCGCCCTACATCATCGGAGACGACGAACTCGAAACGCTCGCAGGAGCCATGCTCCGGGTGATCTCCGAAACCGAATGACGCGGGAATCAGGGATCAGCCCTATCGCGAAGGACAAAAAAACGGCCACCGGACGGCAGGAGATCGTTGCGGTCCCGCGCACCCGCGAATCGGGACACCGCCCCCGGCCTTGCGCATTGCATCCTAATTCGTATCTTTGGGACGATTATATACCGGCGGAAGATACGACGGTCGCGATTGCGACGCATTGCGGATCGCCGCCGAAACCCGCGCGAGCGAAAAACGGGGAAAGTCCCATCCGAATGCGCAGGCAATATCATCTCCACGAAAGTCAGAAGGACGAAACTATGAGTACAGCCTTATTCGACAAAGTGATTTTCGGGCCGATCCGCAGCCGGCGGCTCGGTCTGTCGCTGGGTGTGAACCTGTTGCCGCTGGATGGCAAGCTATGCAGCTTCGACTGCATCTACTGCGAATGCGGATGGGCACGCAAGAACTCGAAACTCCGCTACAACCCGCGCGAGGAGGTCCGCCGCGGCCTCCTCCTCAAGCTCGGCGAAATGGCGGGCGAAGGCACGCTGCCGGATGTCATCACCTTCGCAGGCAACGGCGAACCGACGATGCACCCCGATTTCGGAGCGATTATCGACGACACGCTCGCACTGCGGGATGAATTCTGCCCCGACACGAAAATATCGGTGTTGAGCAACGCCACGATGATCGACCGGCCCGCCGTATTCGACGCGCTGCTGAAAGTGGACAACAACATTCTCAAGCTCGATTCGGCCTTCGACGAGACGGTCCGGCTGATCGACCGGCCGAAAGGCGACTATTCGGTAGCCCGCGTCGTGGAAGGCATGAAACGTTTCGAGGGACGGCTGATCGTCCAGACGATGTTCCTGCGAGGCACTTTCGAAGGGCAGACGGTAGACAACACGACACCGCAGGAGACCGAGGCATGGCTACGGCTGATCGCCGAGATCGCGCCCCGGCAGGCGATGATCTACACGATCGACCGCGACACGCCGGCGCCGGATCTGCACAAAGTTCCGGTCGAGGAGTTACAGAAGATAGCCGCCCGCGTCGAAGCGCTGGGCATTCCCTGCTCGGTAGCCGGATGATCCGGAACCGCATCGGGCGAAAAACGACAAAAACGAACGACATGCAAGAGACTATGAACGGAATCGGCCGCGCCGCAGGGAAATTCTTCCTGAACCGGAGAAATATTTTCATCCTCGGCTTCATCCTGACTTTCGTCGTGACCCTGCTCGAAGTGAGCCGGGGCAAACAGTTCAACTTTTTCACCTTCCAGCTTTCGACCTTCGACTTCTGGCAGGGCGCGGACCCTTACGGCGTCGAGAAATACGACTTTCTGTACGGTCCGCTGTTTTCCATCCTGTTCACACCGTTCGCCTATCTGGGGGCCACGGTCGGTCCCTTTGTCTGGAACCTGATGAACTTCTCGCTCTATTTCTGCGCGATCTTCGCCATGCCGCACCTGACCGAAGCGCAAAAATGCAAGACGTACCTCTTCACGGCCCTGATTCTGGCCACGACACAGATGTCCATGCAGTTCAATCCGGTGGTGGCCTACCTGTTCCTGTTCGCCTTCGTGCTGCTGGAGAAGGGCAGACCGACATGGGCCATCCTGCTGATTCTGATCTCCGGATTCACCAAAATATACGGCATTTTCGAACTGGGTCTGTTGCTCTGCTACCCGAGATTCTGGCGCAACCTGCTCGTGACGATAGCGATGGCGGTCGCACTGCTGCTGTTGCCGGCCGTGAGCCTCGGCTTCGACGGACTGCTGCCGCACTACCTGCGCTGGGCCGAGGTGCTGTCGCTGCACGTCGATCAGTTCCAGTTCTATTCCCTCTTCAACCTGTACCCTGTCCACGACCTGCTGACTCCGGTGATGACCTACGTCCAGATGGGGTCGATCATCGCGCTGTGCCTGCTGTTCGTAGCGAACTACCGCCAGTTCGGCCGGTACGATTTCCGGGTCGGCTCGCTGGCCGTGCTGATGGGCTGGGTGATTCTGTTCAGCCTCTCGACCGAGAAACACACCTACGTCATCGCGCTGACCGGCTACCTGATGTGGTACTGGGCACAGGCGAACCGGGGATGGCTGGACAAGACGCTGTTCTGGGCCAACTTCGTTCTGCTGGTCGTCGTGCCGGTCGATCTGATCTGCCCGCCGCCCGTCATGCGCTTCCTGTGCGACACGATGCAGCTCAACATCTACTGCTTCGCGTTCACCTGGTTCCGGATGATCTACGTCACGTTCCTGAAGCCCGTCCGGGAAACGGAGCTTCCGCTGCGGACGGCATAACGGACATCCCGAATCCGACGACACATTTATTATAATTCAATATCACATGATTACGACAGAACAAATTAAAGAGCTTGTAAGACGACTGGATTCGTTGAGGAGGCATCTTTGACGTCGATAACCGACGTATCGAATTAGAAGAAGAAGAGAGCAAAACGCAGGACCCCGATTTCTGGAACGACCCGGAAGCGGCCGAAAAGCAGCTCAAGAAAGTGGCCGGAATCAAATACTGGATCACGGCCTGCGACGAGATCGCTTCGGCGACGGACGATCTGCAACTGATGCCCGATTTCGTCAAAGAGGGACTCGCCTCGGCCGACGAGCTGGACGCGCTCTACGCCTCGACGCTCGAAAAGATCGAAGCGCTCGAAATGCGCAACATGCTGGGCGGCGAGGAAGACCATCTCGGCGCGATCATGGAAATCAACTCCGGAGCGGGCGGCACCGAAAGCCTCGACTGGGCCTCGATGCTGCTGAGGATGTACACGCGATGGGGCGAAACCAACGGCTACCAGGTCCGGATGATCGACTATCAGGAAGGCGACGAGGTGGGCGTCAAGTCGGCCACACTGGAGTTCGCCGGCGAATTCGCCTACGGCTACCTCAAGAGCGAAAACGGCGTGCACCGGCTCGTGAGGCTGTCTCCGTTCAATGCCAACAACAAGCGGCAGACGACCTTCGCTTCGGTATTCGTCTCGCCGGCCGTGGACGACACGATCGAGATCGTCGTCAATCCGGCCGACATCGAGTGGGACACCTACCGCAGCGGCGGCAAAGGCGGACAGAACGTCAATAAGGTCGAGACCGGCGTCCGGCTCCGCCACCTGCCCTCGGGCATCGTCGTGGAGAACACCGAGACCCGTTCCCAGCTTATGAACAAGGAGAACGCCATGCGCATCCTCAAGTCGAAACTCTACCAGCGGGAACTCGAAAAGAGGATGGAACTGCAAAACGAGCTCGAAGGCCAGAAAAAGAAAATCGAGTGGGGTTCGCAGATCCGCAGCTACACGCTCCATCCCTACAAGCTGGTCAAAGACCACCGGACAGGGTACGAAACCTCCGACACGCAGGCCGTGCTGGACGGAGAACTCAACGAATTCATCAAGGCCTACCTGATGGGCGGAGAACGGTAAACCCAACACAGACGGAAGCACCGTCGCTGAAACCGTTCCCTGCGAACGAAGCCATAAAAAGGGCTGTCGCGTTGCGACAGCCCTTTTTATGGCTCACAAAACCGAAAGACCTTACAGCACACATTTATACGACAGTCGTATTTCTCAAGCCTCCGCATTCAAAAGCGATCCTCTTCCGACGCACCGATTCTCCGGCCATATCATTCCGCTTTGGCCGAATTCGAGAAACAATGCTTTCCGGCCCCTCATTCCTTCCGAACAGACCCGCTGCCGCACCACGGGACCGAG
>UROX01000167.1 GCA_900549685.1 uncultured Alistipes sp. | reverse complement strand
CCCGACCAGCTGATTACAAATCAGCTGCTCTGGCCAACTGAGCTACATCGGCAGTTTACAGCACTTTAGGGTTGGCAAACATACGAATAATTTCTTAATGCACAAACAATATGCACCGAAAATTTAATCGTTTTTGCCGATTTATGTCGAATATCCGCCGTTTCGCACATGCCGGACAGACACAAAATCGGCGTCAAAGGTACAATGTATTTTTGTAATAATGAAATTTTTTATTCCAAATACGCCGCTTCGAGCGAAACTTTATAACATTTTATCCACAATCGTCTCTCATCCGAAACCATAATACCCTGCCCGAAGTCCGGTCCGCAGACCGACGATGGGAACAACCTGCCCGAAAAAATTTATCTTTGTCCGGAAATCGCCGCTCCGTCCTGCGGACAGACAAGACGCCCTCACAGAAAACGGTCCGCCTCCGTCGCCCGACCGAAGCAAACGAAGACCGGCCGACCCTCTACCTATCGACCCGAAAAGACACGACCATGATCGCACAAAAAGAATTCACGCTTACGCCCCGCCCCGCGGGATTCCACCTCGTCACCGAAGAGATCCTGCAACACCTGCCGCCGCTGCCCCGCACGGGTCTGCTGCATCTGTTCATCCGACATACCTCGGCCGCACTCAGCCTCAACGAAAACGCCGATCCCGATGTCCGCACCGATCTGGAATCGATATTCGACCGCCTCGTCCCCGAGCGCGCACCTTATTATATCCATACGCTCGAAGGGGACGACGACATGCCGGCCCATGCCAAATCGACGCTCGCGGGAGCCTCCCTGACGGTTCCCATCAGCCGAGGCCGCCTCAATCTGGGCACATGGCAGGGCATCTACCTCTGCGAATTCCGCCGCCACGGAGGTCCGCGCCGGATCGTCGCGACGGTCTCGGGGGAATGACCCCTACGGGAAAACTCCGCATCCGAACGAGTCCGCACTTGTTCCGCTCATCGGTCTCTCCCCGACTACGGGAAAGAACGAAAAAGGCGCCCGGAGTTCCGGACGCCTTTTCGGACGATTTCCGCCGCACGACACGACAGTCGGCAGTAAACGGTTATTCCACCGCCACCGCCTCTTTCGTATCGAAATCGTAGGTGGCCACCAGCTCGAAATCGAGCTGCTTGCGTTGCAGGTCGGCCCGCACCACCCGGATGCGTACCTCGTCGCCGAGCGTGAACGTACGGCCGTGCTCGCGTCCGCGGACGGCGTAGTTATCCTCATCGAAGAGATAGAAGTCGTCCGTCATATCGCGCAGGGCGACCATGCCTTCGATCTTCGTGTCCTCCAGCTCGACGTAGATTCCCCACTCGGTGATGCCCGAGATATGGCCGTCGAACTCGCGGTCCAGCTTGTCGAGCATGAACTCGACCATCTTGTATTTGATGGATGCCCGTTCGGCCTCGGAAGCCCGCACCTCCATGGCCGAGGAGTGCTCGCACATCTTTTCGTAATACTCTTTCTCCTCGGAGCTTCCGCCCGCCAGATAATGCGCCAGAAGACGATGCACCATCATATCGGGATAGCGGCGGATAGGCGACGTGAAATGCGTATAGTAGTCGAACGCCAGACCGTAATGCCCGATGTTGTCGGTCGTATAGGTAGCCTTGGCCATCGAACGGATCGCCAGCGTCGAAATGATGTTCTCCTCCTTGCGGCCGCGGATTTTCTTCATCAGCCGATTGATCTCCTTGGCCACAGCCCGGTCGGCCTGCGCCCGCATCGAATAGCCGAACCGAAGCACGAAACTGCGGAACTGCGCCAGCTTGTCGGAATTGGGTTTGTCGTGCACCCTGTATACGAACGTCCGTTCGGCATTCCGTCCGCCCTCGCGTTTGCGACCGACGAATTCGGCGACCTTACGGTTGGCCAGCAGCATGAACTCCTCGACGAGCTGGTTCGACTCCTTCATCTCTTTGAAATAGACGCGCAGCGGCTTGCCGTTTTCGTCCAGATCGAATTTGGCTTCCTCGCGCTCGAAATTGATCGAACCGTTGCGGAAACGCTCCTTGCGCAACGTCTGGGCCAGCCGGTTGAGCGTCAGCACCTCGTCCGCATAGTCGCCCTCGCCCGTCTCGATCACCTCCTGCGCCTGCTGGTAAGTGAAGCGACGGTCGGAGTGGATGACGGTCCGGCCGAACCACTCCTTCTGCACCTGCGCCTGTTCGTCGAGTTCGAACACGGCCGAGAAGCATAGTTTCTCCTCATTGGGCCGCAACGAACACAGTCCGTTCGAGAGCCGCTCGGGCAACATGGGAATCGTCCGGTCCACCAGATAGACCGACGTGGCCCGTTGCTGCCCCTCCGCATCGATCATGTCGCCCGGACGGACATAGTAGGTCACGTCGGCGATATGCACGCCCACTTCGTAATTTCCGTTCTCGAGCCGGCGCACCGACAGCGCATCGTCGAAATCCTTCGCATCGGCCGGGTCGATCGTGAACGTCACCACACCCCGCATGTCGCGCCGCGTAGCGATCTCTTCGGCAGGAATCGCCTCGGGAATCCGCTCGGCCGCACGTTCGACCTCCTCCGGATAACGGTAGGGAAGATCGAACTCGGCCAAAATGGCGTGCATCTCGGTATCGTTGTCGCCCGGCACGCCGAACACATCGACGATCCGTCCCTCGGGACTCTTCATCGTATCGGGCCATCCCGTGATCTCCACCAATACTTTCTGTCCGTTCGAAGCGCCCTTCAGCGCACGGGACGGGATGAAAATATCGACCGGCATTTTCCGGCTGTCTACCCGCACGAAAGCGTAGCTTTCTTTTTCGTCCGTCTCCACGACACCCACGTATTTCCGCGTCGAACGCTCGATGATCTCGACCACCTCGCCCTCGGGATTGCCGTGGCGCCCCCGGCGGGTAACGGCCACCTTCACCCGGTCGCCGTGCAACGCATGGCAGGTGCGCGAAGCATTGACATAAATATCCTTATCGCATCCCTCCACGGTCACATACAGCGCTCCCGAAGAGGTCATGTCCACCACGCCCTCGACGATATCCCGCCGAGAGCGGTTCAACCGGTATTTTCCGTCCGAAACCAGCTCGATCGTGCCTTCCTCGAAGAGCGAACGCACGATGCCGCGCACCCGTTCCTTCTCTTCGCGCGTCACGGCTCCGGTGGACGAAATGAGATTCTTCACCGAATAGCGTTTGTCCGGCAACGAGCGGAACAGCTCCACGATCAACGACGTGGCATCTTTCCGCCGGATGTCCTCCCGTGAGGACTTTTTTCTTTTCTTTACCATACTTTCTTTCTTGATCGGGACAAAGTTACGCAAATATATCGGGATTCCCTGCCCCCGTTTTCCCGACCCGACGGAATCGGTCCGTCGGCTATCCTGCCGTCCCGCCGCAGAGCCGCCTTGCGGAACGGAGTTCCGCGACGAACGATTTCGGCAGGCATACGGAGACGGAACGGGACGCCCCTCCGGTATGCTGCCGTCTCGCGGTCCGCCTCTCTTGTCATACACCCCGGAACCGCACGACGCCCGTATCGTCGGCCCGGTTCCTCGACAGGGTTCCGAACAGCGATCCGGAAGATCGTCGCACCGGCCCGACATCGCCGAAACCCCGAACGACCTCCTCCATCGGCCGAAGCGAACGCGTCCCGGACGACCGCCCCCCCGACCGTCGTGCGGAACGAAAAAGGGTGTCCGGTATCTGCCGAACACCCTCGCACGTCGGATCGCACGATCCTAACGCCGTTTTTCCTTGTATTTATCGATCTGTTTCTTGATCGCATCCAGACACAGATCGACGGCCTCTTCGAACGTTTTGCACCGACGCTCGGCGATGAGTTCGCCGCCGGCCACTTCGATCTTCACGCCGGCCACTTTGTTACCCAGCTCATCATCCTTGTCGATGCGGAGCGTCACCATGGCATTCAACGCGTTTTCGACGAAACGGTCCATCTTGTCCATCTTTCCCTGAATGAAATCGATAAGCTTCTTATCGGCATCGAATTTTACGGATTGAATCTTTACGTTCATAATTAGTCCTCCTTATCTCTTTTGGCCCTCGGATGGGCATGGTTGTACACTTCCCTGAGCCGCTCTATGCTGTTGTGGGTATAGATCTGCGTGGCTTCCAGACTCGCATGTCCCATCAGCTCCTGAATGACGCGGATATCGACGCCATGATTGAGCAGATGGGTGGCAAACGTATGTCTGAGCACATGCGGACTGCTTTTGCCCTGCACCCCGGCTCCTTTCAAAACGGTATGAACGATACGGTACACCTCGCTGCGACTGATCGGCCTACCGCGTTGAGATAAAAATAAGCAATTATTTTCGGATTCGCAAATATTCTGCCGCTCTCTGAGTTCCAGATAATGCCGTATCCGCGCGGCGACGGGTTCCACTACGGGAACTATACGTTCCTTATCTCCTTTACCTCGGATTTTCAGCCGTCTGCAGCCGTCCGAAAAATCGTCCGTCCGCACACCGACAAGCTCGGCGAGCCGCATGCCGGTCGAGTAGAACAGCAGGATGACCAGGGTGTCGCGCTCGGTCCGGAAATCGTCCGAAGCCTCGCGGACGGACTCCCCGATCCGCTGCATACGGCTCTCCTCGACGAAGGAGGGCAGCCGGTGCGGTGTCCGCAGTGCGGAAACACGCGAAAAAAGATCCGCTTCCACCACCCGACGGCTGCGCAGATAACGGAAAAAGGACTTGACGGACGAAATCTTGCGGTTGATGCTCCGTGCGGCGAGCTTTCCCTCGTCGCCGAGCGCCACGATCCACGCCCGCAGATCGTCGGTCCGGACCGACGACGGATCGAAATCCGCCGGCATTCCGTCCTCCGTCTCCGGCCCGGTCGCCCCACCCCGGGCACGCTCCGTACAGAAACGGGCGAACTGCCGGATGTCGTCTCCGTAAGCCCGAACCGTCAGTTCCGAATAACGTCTTTCGGCCTGCAAATATGTCAAATACTGTCGCAACATAGATTCCATGCCATTTCTCCTCTCCCCGAAACAAAGTTCCGGTCGCACCGCCCGATGCCCCGAAGCCGCAGCCCGGCCTTTTTCGCCCCCTACCGCATATACAATCTCCGCCAGAGCGGCGATTCGGAGCGACATCCGCTCCGTAAATCGGCAACAGAGAATACCCCTCCATCCCGACATACGGTCGGCGGACGCTCTCCCGACGACGCCCCTTCGCCATACACCGTCGCAGAGCATATATCATGCCCCTGAAAGGTACGAAAAAACCGTCGGGGAACGATCGTTCCC
>UROX01000166.1 GCA_900549685.1 uncultured Alistipes sp. | reverse complement strand
GCCCCGCGGCGGCCTCGGAGGCAAGCGTACGTGCCAGCCGTGTGATTTCCCACCGGGAACTGTAATTGACGGCGATAACGAGCGTCAGGCGGTCGTTGTGCCCGGTCGCCCGTTCGCTGGCGGCCACAGCGGCCCTCACTTCGGGAGAGAGGGACTCTATATCGCCGATAAAACGCATCCGCACCCCGTTTTTCTCGAGTTCGCCCGTTTCGTTGGCCAACGACTTGCACAGCAGCTCCATGAGAGCCTGAACCTCCTCGGCCGGACGTCCCCAGTTTTCGGTGGAGAAAGCGTATACGGTCAGATACCGCACACCACGCCGCAGGGCGGCTTCGACCACCTTGCGCATGCTTTCCACCCCGTTGATATGTCCGTAAACACGTTCCTGTCCGCGCTCTTTGGCCCACCGTCCGTTGCCGTCCATGATCAGGGCCACGTGTCGCGGAATATTTCGAGGTTCGTTATTGCTCATTGGCGTTTTTCGATTGTATAAAATGCAAATATAACACTATTGATGCGAATTTTCCCAAACTGAAGCGGAGTTTTCGCCTCGCACTGCACTCTTTCAGCGCGGATGGCGCGAATCGATTCCCCACATCATTTTATTCCTTAACGTATCGTAGAAAGATATATTTTGAAGCCGGACCAAAAAAATCGGATCGGGCGACTTGCATACCCGGAAAGCCGCTCCGCTTCGGGCCGAATAGCTGCGGTTGTCGAGCGACACGGCGAAACCGGCTTCGCGGGTCGTTACGCGGAACGTGATCTCTCCCGAATCGGGAATCACGACGGGCCGCATCGTCAGGTTGTGCGGCGCGATGGGGGAAATCAGAAAGCAGCGGCAGTCCGGAGCCACGACCGGCCCGCCCACGCTGAGCGAATAGGCCGTCGAGCCGGCCGGCGTCGAGACCAGCACACCGTCGCCCCAATAGGCGGCGATCATCTCGCCATCGACATACACCTCGGTCGAGATCATATTGGCATTCTGTCTCTGGACGGCCAGTTCGTTGAACGCATAGGGATAGCGGGGCGCCTCGCAAAAATCGCCACGGACATGCAGAAGCGTCCGCGGCGTGATCGTGAAATTCCCGCGGCCGATATCCGAGAGAGCGCTTTCGAGGTGTTCCCGGGACACGTCGGCCAAGAAGCCCAGACGACCGGAATTGATCCCCACGATCGGCACGGGACGGCCGCCGAGCAACCGCACGCAGTCCAGAAAAGTCCCGTCGCCGCCGTAACTTATCATCACCTCGGCATCCTCCCCGGCATCCTGCCGCTCGTCGTACAGCGACCCGGCACCGAAAGTCCGTCCGGTCAGCGCAGCGGCCTGAGCCGCGAAATCGGCATTGATCCGACACTGCATACCGTTACTTTCCAGCGCATTAAACAGCCGGTCGAGTTCCTCGGCCGTGTAAGCGGCCCGGGGGCGTCCGTACAAAACGACATTCATCGCATCCGATTCGTTAAAAATGATGTAACTTTACCGGGGCAAAAATAAGGAAAAATATGACAAAGCTGAGTGTGAACATCAATAAGATCGCCACGTTGCGCAATTCGCGAGGAGGCGATCTGCCGAACGTAGTCAAGGCCGCGCTCGACGCCGAACGTTTCGGTGCGCAGGGCATCACCGTGCATCCGCGTCCCGACGAACGCCACATCCGCTACCGGGACGTACGCGATCTCAAAGCGGTCATCGCCACCGAACTCAACATCGAAGGCAACCCCATAGAGAGTTTCGTCGAACTGGTGCTGGAAACCCTGCCGGCACAGGTCACGCTCGTACCCGACGCCCACGACGCCGTCACCTCGAACGCCGGATGGAACACGATCGAGCACCGGCAGTTTCTGACGTAAATCGTTACGCTGTTCAAATCCAAAGGCATCCGTACCTCCATCTTCCTCGATCCCGACCCGAAGCTGGTGGAAGCCGCCGCTGCAACCGGCACCGACCGCATCGAACTCTACACCGAATCCTACGCCCGAGCCTACGCTTCGGGCAGGGAAGCTGCCGTCGCACCGTTCGTGGAAACGGCCCGGGAAGCGATACGGTACGGACTGGACATCAACGGAGGACACGATCTGAACCTCGAGAATCTGGGCTATTTCGCCCGCACGATTCCCGGACTCAAGGAAGTATCCATCGGCCATGCCCTGATCTCGGACGCCCTGTATCTGGGATTCGAGAACACCATACAGCTCTACCGCAAGCAACTCCAAAACCGATAAGCCATGAACGAAGCCCTGAGCGCCCCGCTTTTCAGACAAATAGGTGCGATAGCCGACGCCCGAGGCGTGCAGGCTTTCGTCATCGGCGGCTACGTCCGGGACCACTTTCTGCGCCGTCCCTGCACGGACATCGACATCGTCGTGACCGGCAGCGGCATCGACATCGCCCGGGAGCTGGGACGGCAGACGGGCGGCCATGTATCCGTCTTCAAGAATTTCGGCACGGCCATGCTGCGGTGCGGTGCATGGGAGGTGGAGTTCGTCGGCGCCCGCAAGGAATCTTACCGCGCCGATTCGCGCAAACCCATCGTCGAGGACGGAACGATCGAGGACGACCAGCTCCGGCGCGATTTCACGATCAACGCGATGGCCTTCTCGCTGAACGACGCGACGTTCGGCGAACTGGTCGATCCGTTCGGCGGGATGGACGACCTCGACAGGCAGCTGATCCGTACCCCCTGCGACCCGGACACGACGTTTTCGGACGATCCGTTGCGCATGATCCGCGCCGTCAGGTTCGCCACCCAGCTCGGATTCGACATCTATCCCGAAACGTTCGACGCCATCGCACGCAACCGCGAGCGGATCAAAATCGTCTCGAAGGAAAGGATTCTCACCGAGCTGAACAAAATCATGCTCTCGCCCGTTCCTTCGATGGGATTCGACCTGTTCGACCGCTGCGGTCTGCTCGAACTGATTTTTCCGGAACTCTCGCGGCTCAAAGGCGTGGAAAGGGTGGGGAACCGGGCGCACAAGGACAACTTCCGGCACACGCTCAAGGTGCTCGACAACATCGCCCTGCGAACCGACGACCTGTGGTTGCGGTGGGCCGCCCTGCTGCACGACATCGGCAAGCCGCGTACCAGAGCCTACGACCCGAAAATCGGGTGGACGTTCCACGGTCATGAGGTCGTGGGGTCGAAAATGATTCCCGGCATTTTCCGCACGATGAAGCTGCCGATGAACGAAAAGATGAAGTATGTCCAGAAACTCGTTTTTCTCCACCTGCGACCGATCATCCTCTCCGAAGAGATCGTGACGGATTCGGCTGTTCGGCGGCTACTGTTCGAGGCGGGCGACGACATCGACGATCTGATGACGCTCTGCGAAGCGGACATTACCTCGGCCAACGACGCCAAAGTGAAACGCTATCTGCAAAACTTCGAACTCGTCCGCGTCAAGCTGCGCGAGATCGAGGAAAAGGACCGTGTCCGGAACTTCCAGCCGCCCGTTACCGGCGAGGAGATCATGCGGGTCTACGGACTCGAGCCTTGCCGCATCATCGGCGAAATCAAGAGCGCCATCAAGGACGCCATTCTGGACGGCGTGATCGCCAACGACCACGGCGAAGCCTTCGCTTTCATGGAGCGTTTGGCCGCCGAACGGGGCCTGACGAAAAAAGAAGAATAAAGCCCGGCAGAGTTTTTGTCCGTCCGATTCGAGAAACACCGAATAATCGCGGTAAAAATCGGATAACTATGTCCATGAATATTCCCGACACGGACCAGAAGCGCGTCGTCGTCGTAGGCGGCGGATTCGCCGGACTCGCACTGGTGCAGGCCCTGAGACGGAGCGGTCTCCAGATCGTTCTGATCGACAAGCACAACTACCATATGTTCAAGCCGCTGCTCTATCAGGCGGCCAGTTCCCAGCTCAATGCGGGAGACATCGCCTTTCCGTTCCGGAAGGCTTTCCGCAGCCAGAGAGACTTCTATTTCCGGATGGCCTACATCGAGAGCGTGGACACGGACCGGAAGACGCTCAGGACGACCATCGGAGAAATCCGTTACGACTATCTGGTTCTCGCCACGGGGTGCGTCCCCAACTTCTACGGTCTCGACGACGTGAGAAAAGAAGCGCTGGCCATGTCCAATCTGACCGACGCGCTCAACATCCGCAACCGTATCCTTCGCAACTTCGAACTCGCCGTCACGGCTCCGACCGAAGAGGAGCGCAGGGCGCGGCTCAACATCGTGATCGTGGGCGGCGGGGCCTCGGGCGTCGAGATCGCAGGGGCACTGGCCGAGATGAAACGATTCGTCATGCCCCGCGACTATCCCCGGCTGGACATGTCGCACATGAACATCTGTCTAGTCGAAGGACAGGACCGGGTGCTGCCCGCCATGTCGGAAAAAACGTCCGCCGCAGCGCTGCGGATACTGGAACGAAAAGGGGTAAAGGTTCTGCTGAACCGGCGCATGACAGGATTCGAAAACCGCCGGGCGCAGTTCGACGAAGGAGAGCCCATCGAGACCTGCAACCTGATCTGGACCAGCGGCGTCAAATGCAGCACCGTAGAGGGACTTCCGCTCTCGTCCCGGCAAAGGGCGGGGCGTCTGGCCGTAGACGAATACAACCGCGTGAAAGAGTGCCCGGACGTTTTCGCCATCGGCGACCTGGCCCTGATGCACGACGATCCGGCCTACCCGGAAGGTCATCCGCAACTGGCCCGCGTAGCCATTTCGCAGGGCAAGTGTCTCGCCCGCAATCTGCAACGAATCGCCGAGGGCAAACAGCCGAAAGCCTACCGTTACCGCAACCGCGGCGTCATGGCCACCGTAGGCCGTAACCACGCCTTCGTGGAGTGGGGGAAACTGCAATTCGGAGGATTCGTCGGATGGCTCGCCTGGTCGCTCGTCCACATCATGTTCCTGCTGGGCATCCAGGGCAAGATCAACGTTTTCTGGGGCTGGGTCTGGAACTACTTCGGGCACGACCTGCCCATCCGTCTGATCGTCGGCCCGTACGAGCAGCCCCGAAAAGAATAGAGGCTTCCCACCGCGCGAGTAGCCCGAAACAAAGATGCAAATGGCACGGGCGACCGCCATTATCCCGATTCGCAGAAGGGGACTGCATAGCATTCGGAAACCGCGAACAGCTTTGTTTCTTCATATCCGTTGTGCCGATCTCGTTTTTCGGACCGCATCGAATCCCTCTCCAGACAGGAGCCGGAGGAGGCCGATCCGAGTACGCAGCCGACGATCTCGCATACCGGGGCAGAAGCAGCTCCGATCAAGGGAAGCGCATCGAAAATACAACTGCAAAAACAGAGGGTATC
>UROX01000165.1 GCA_900549685.1 uncultured Alistipes sp. | reverse complement strand
GGTCCCGCATACAGGAAGGAAATTCGGGACCGATAGAGCCGAAAAAGATACAAGTATCGAAACTTTGCCGTATTTTTACGGGCCTGATTTCGGATAAATCAGCGTACCGACAACCGGTTCCCCGAATTCTCGAAAGAACAAAGTTTTTCCGTCGGTTTAACATATACACCATTGATTATGAAGTATATATTTTTCGTAGCGATACTGTTCTGCACCTGTCTCGCATCATGCGACCGAAATACGACCGAGGCTTCCCGCACGCTCTCGGTCAGCATCGAACCGTTGCGTTATCTGGCCGAACAAATCACGGGTAACGATTTCGAAATCAACGTACTGGTTCCTCCCGGTTCCAGTCCGGAAACTTTCGAACCCTCGCCCACCCAAATGCGGGAACTGGCACGGTCCGAAGCCTACATCGCTATCGGACTGATCGATTTCGAACATCGGCTGGAATCGGCCGTCGGCAGCAACATGCCGGACGTGGAAATCATTTCCGTCTCGGAAAACCTGCCTCTTTTAGAAGGTGAATGTCACCACGATACGGACGCGGGCGACATCCATCGTCACGGACACGATCCGCACATATGGACTTCGCCGTCGAGATTGAAAACGATGGCTCGCACGATTCTCGACCGCTTGTCGGCAGGCCATCCCGATTCGGCCCGATATCGCGAAAATTACGCCCGTTTCGCACTCCGAATGGACTCGCTGGACAGAACGATCCGATCGATCCTGAGCGAAGGAAAAACGACCTCTTTTCTGATTTTCCACCCGGCCCTGGGATATTTCGCCGACGACTACGGACTCACCCAAATCGCTATGGAAAACGAGGGGAAAGAACCCTCGGCCGAACATTTGCGTCGCCTGATCGACACGGTTCGCCGCAGCGGCATCGACAAGATTCTGTACCAGCGCCAGTTCAGCCGCAATACCGTAGACGCTCTGGCCGCGGAACTCAGTCTCGAAGCGGTAGCCGTCGATCCGCTGGGGTACGACATTCCGGCCAACCTGCTGCAAATCGCCAACCTGATCGCACAACCATGAACCTCATTACGCTGAATCACGTATCGGTCAGCTACGACCGGAACGAAGTGTTGAGCGACGTATGTCTCGACATCCGCACGGACGATTTTATCGGCGTGATCGGACCGAACGGCGGCGGAAAGACAACGCTCGTAAAAGCGATTCTCAAAGCTGTACCCCACTCCGGCGAAGTTATTTATTCCGAAACGATAGAAAGCGAAGGTTTCCGCCGGATCGGCTATCTGCCCCAGATCGCCGACATCGACAAAGCGTTCCCCATATCGGTCCGCCAAGTCGTCCTTTCGGGCTTACAGGCCAAAAAGAGACTCTTCGGCCGTTACACGGCACGGGACAGGGAACATGCTGAACAGCTGCTGGATACATGTGGCATCCTTTCGCTGGCGCTCAGACCGATCGGCGAACTCTCGGGCGGTCAGCTCCAACGCGTCCTGCTCTGCCGGGCGTTGATTTCGGATCCGGCCCTGTTGCTGCTGGACGAACCGACGAATTTCGTGGACAACCGGTTCGAGAAAGAACTCTACACACTGCTGCGTCGTCTGAACGAGAAAATGGCCATCGTCATGGTCTCCCACGATCTGGGCACCATATCGAGCTACGTCAAGTCGATTGTCTGCGTCAATCGGCTCGTCCACCGACACGATTCGAATCGGATCACGGCCGAACAATTGCACAATTACGATTGTCCGATCCAAGTGGTATATCACGGCGATATTCCGCACACCGTATTGGCAAAGCACTGACCGAGCGGTACGAACCATCCCTGAGACAGTCGAAATGCGTTCGGGCGACTATGCCGCGACAGACCTTTTTCGTGCGATCCGACCGACATAAAGCCTATTACACAACCAAAATGCGGCCGTCCCTGTGCCGGTCCTTCGCATTTCACCGTTCCCCTCGCCCGAGCCGACAAAGAAAGAAGCCCGCATCGGCCGTTCATTCCGCACATAACGGACGGCTCGACGAACGAGCCTCGAACGCCCGTCGCTGCAAAACACACCGTATAAAACACGTTGCATCCGGAACGGAAGTACCGTTCCGGATGCAACATATGGAGAATTGGGGGCCGCTGTCCGGAAACCGGTTCGCCGCGCCGCAACGAAAGCGAAAACCGTTCTCCGCAGGGAGGCCGCCTATTTACAGATTTCGCTCAACTTGGAGAACAAACCGTCGATGCGACTCATCATATCGCGGCGCATCTGTGCGTAATGTTTTTTGACCAGGCTCGGATTGTGTTTTTCGGCCGGATGGTTGGCCTTGTATATCATTTCGTTGCGGAAAGCGACCGTTTCCTCGATCACCGCGATGATCTCCGGACGCTTCTCTTCGGGATTGAAATAAAGAGCCATATAACAATCCGAAATCACTTCGTTCGCGAGATAATCGATATCGCTTTTAATACCTCTGATGCTTGCCATAATTCACTGTTTTTAATTCATGCGTTAATGGTTCAAAGATAGGAAACTATTCGATTCCGGCAAAGGTTTCGCCCAGAAATTCGACCAGATCGGACGCATTCATTCCTTCCTGCCCGTAACGTCCGGCCGCCCTGTCCCCTGCCCGACCGTGTATATAAACACCCGACAACGCGGCCGAAAGCGGATCGTAGCCGCGGGCGAGCAATCCCGTCAGATAGCCGGTCAGCACATCTCCGCTACCGCCTTTGGCCATACCCGGATTGCCCGAAGCATTGAAGTAAAGATCGCCCTGCGGCGTACAGATCATCGTATGGGCACCTTTGACGACGACGATACATCCGTGTTCCGCCGACAGACGCTTTACTTTCCCGATCTTCTCCTCGTCGTCCGTCCACGGCCCGATCAACCGACGGAGTTCTCCGGGGTGAGGAGTCAGGAGCGCACCTTCCGGTACGGCCTGCAACAGGTCGGCATCGGAGGCGATGATATTCAGCGCGTCCGCATCGATGACCATCGGCTTGCCGCAGTGCAGCAGCTTGCCCAAAGCCCGTGCGGAGAGCGGATGCCGTCCCAGTCCGCAGCCGACACCGACGGCCCGGTACGGCTCCATATCGGAAGGAAGAGCCGAAAAAACGGGTTCGGGATCGGGACTCACGATAGCCGACGGGCATGCGACATGCACGGCGAACCGTTCGTTCTCGGGTATACGCACACTCACCAGTCCGCACCCCGAACGCAGCGCGGCCCCCGTAGCCAGCACGGCGGCCCCGGCCATTCCTTTCGATCCGCATACCAACAGCGCATGTCCGTAAGTTCCTTTATGCGCATATCGGGCACGCGGAAGGACCAACCGGCGAACGAACGCCCCGTCCGCATAATGGTACGCAGAGACAGCCTGCCGTTTATATTCCTCGCTCAGACCGATCGGCAACACGACGACCTCGCCGGCCGCTTCACCGCCTTCGGGCAGCAACAGAGCGAGTTTGGGGAATTCGAGCGTCAGCGTCACCGAAGCCCTGACCGTCTCGCGCCCCGCATTGCCGAATTCGGAAAGCATACCCGACGGCAAATCGATAGAAATCACACGGCACCCGGAAGCATTGATCGTCCGTACCGCACGCAGCACCGGCTCCGAAAGACAGCCGTGCACCCCGGTTCCGAGCATCGCATCGACGATGACCGTACCGGGCGTAACGGCAGGCAGATCGCTCTGAGCAAAGCGCTTTACACCCCGAGGCAGACGCTCCAGATTGCAGCGGCATTCCCCGGAGAGCACGTCCTCGTCGAACAGCATACAGGCGGCGCACACATACCCTGCGTCGTGCAGCATCCGGGCGACAGCCAGTCCGTCGCCGCCGTTGTTTCCCTTGCCGATGAAAAAAAGCAGCGGAGTCTCCCGCCCGGTATGCGACACGATCCACCGGGCTATCGCACCGGATGCCCGCTCCATCAGAGCGATACTCCCGATCGGTTCGTGCCGGATCGTATAACGGTCGGCCTCCCGTATCTGTTTGCCTGTCAGAATTTTCATCTCCATCTACGAAAAGCCTGCCGGGAGCGGTCTTGCGTCCCGGCAGGCTGGGTTCATCCGATTCGGATTCCTGACAGGAATCAGGCCCCGAAGTTGTCGTACATGATATTTTCTTCGGGTACCCCGAGGCTGTCGAGCATTTTGGTCATCGAAGCCGTCATCATGGGCGGTCCGCAGAGGTAATACTCGATGTCTTCGGGCGCTTCGTGGTTCTTCAGGTAGTTGTCGTAGATCACCTGATGGATAAAGCCGACATATCCTTTCCAATCGTCCTCTTTCTTGGGTTCCGAAAGGGCGATGTGGAATTTGAAGTTCGGGAATTCCCGTTCGATCTCCTCGAACTGCTCTTCGTAGAAAATCTCGCGTTTGGAACGAGCACCGTACCAGAACGTCACGGGCTTGTCGGTCTTCTCGGTCTTGAACAGATGGAAGATATGCGAACGCATGGGCGCCATACCGGCACCGCCGCCGATGAACATCTTCTCGTTGGGCGTATCCTTGACGAAGAATTCGCCGTAGGGTCCCGATATGGTCACCTTGTCGCCCGGTTTGCGGGAGAAGATATAGGACGAGCAGATACCCGGATTGACCTTCATGAAAGCCCCCGCAGCACGATCCCAGGGCGGCGTGGCGATACGGATATTGAGCATGATGATGTTGCCTTCGGCCGGGTGGTTGGCCATCGAATAGGCCCGGAAAGTAGCTTCCGGATTCTTGGTCACCAGTCCCCACATCTTCATGTTATCCCAGTCTTCGTGATACTGTTCCTCGATATCGAAGTCACTGAACTTGATCTCGTCGTATTTTGGGATGTCGATCTGGATGTATCCGCCGGAACGGAAATTGAGTTTCTCGCCCTCGGGCAGTTTCACGACGAACTGCTTGATGAACGTGGCCACGTTGTGGTTGGAAACCACCTCGCACTCCCACTTCTTCACGCCGAGCACCGCTTCGGGCACTTTGATTTTCAGGTCTTCCTTGACCTTGACCTGACAGCCCAGACGCCATTTTTCGGCCTGCTGACGGCGGGTGAAGAAATTGACCTCGGTAGGCAGAATGTCGCCGCCGCCTTCGAGCACTTGGCATTTGCACATGCCGCACGAGCCGCCGCCCCCACAGGCCGAAGGCAGGAAGATTCCGTTATCGCCCAGCGTCGAGAGCAGGCTTCCGCCGGGTTCGACGGTCAGCTCGCGTTCGCCGTCGTTGATGTCGATTTTGACCTCCCCCGAAGGCGTCAGTTTGTTTTTGGCATAAAGCAGCAACGCGACCAGCACGAGCGTCACGACCAGAAATGC
>UROX01000164.1 GCA_900549685.1 uncultured Alistipes sp. | reverse complement strand
TTGTCGGTAGGGTTTCTTGTGGATTGTCCGTGCGCCTTCCGGTTCCGTTTTGTCATCCGTCGGACGCTCAGGGCAACAAAAATATAATAATTGAAAACTATTTACAACTTTACGCCTCATCAATTTCAAGTGCCGGATTCCGCTTCCTTCGGGCGGGCCGTTCGCGGCGGAGCCGCACTTGCGATTCCGATCCTGCTCCGGACCTTTTCTTCGGGGAAAGGCTTCGGAGAGAACCCGCGAAGTCGCAGGGCTTTGAAGACCGTCGGCGCGGAATCGCGTATGATCGACGGGGGCTTTTCGTATGATTGAAACGCAAATGTTTCCCGTTATCGTATGCGAAACGGTCCGGTATCGTCGGATACCGGACCGTTTCGGAAAAACTCTGCGTTAGGGGGGAAGGGCGAAGGGAAATTTCGTGTGCGGCACCGTGCAGCCCGGTTCCCGTCCGTCGGACGTGCAGGGGTCAGGCCGTGACGCTCCGCACGGATTCCCTGTATTTCTTATCGACTTCTATCTCGAAGTCGCTCAATACGTTCATGTAGTTGATGAAGGCTTCATAAGGCGAGTCGTAAGGATTGAAATAGCTGTGCACGTCGCCGTCCGAGAACCATTTGGTGGCCATGTAGTAGAAGTGGTCGGATGCCTGAAGGAAGTTCCACGCATGGGTGAAGTCGGGATGGTCGATTGCCGCGATCTTGTCCTTCAGCCGGTAGAGTTTCGAGAAAGCCTCGTTCTGAAGCTCGTTGCCGACCCATGCCGTGACGTCGCGTTCCTCGTCCGCCCACGAAATCGGATAGGGGCAGTGCAGGACGCCCACCGGTTGGAACTTGCGGGCCACTTCGGCCGGCGTGGCGAACGAGAGTTTGCCTGTCTCCAGTGCGGTCCGGGGCAGATGGGCCATGAAGTCGAAAATACCGCTTTCGGCCCACTGGTGCTCGCCGAAGGTCTCGTAGTCCATGAACAGGTTGATGACCTCGCCCGGCAGGTCGGGATTGGCCAGCCACGAGACGTATTTCTGCGTCGTGAGCGGCCATTCGCCCCATCCCCGGTCCGAAAAGCGGAACGCGATGTCGTCGCTGAGCTTGAAGTTGCGCAGCAGCAGATGGAGCTTGGGGTTCGAGGCGCAGGCATAAATGTAGTTGGGGCTTTTCCAACCCAGTATGTGCTTGGCGCCTTCGGTAAGCATCGTCCGGTAGCCCATCGAGGAGACAAGCTCTCCGATACGGTCCGAATAGATGAGTTCCGTGTTGCGGAACGTCTTGGGCTTCACGCCGAATTCGGATTCGATCGTCCGCGCGTGGCGTCGTACCTGGGCGACGAACTCTTCTTCGTCGATGATCGACGAGAGCGAATGGGAGTAGGTCTCGGCCAGAAATTCCACGCAGCCCGTTTCGGCCAGCGCCTGGAAACTGTCGAGCACTTCGGGCGCGTACATGCGGAGCTGTTCGATGGCGAGTCCCGAGATCGAGAAGCTGACTTTGAACTTCTTCCCGTTCTCACGGATCAGTTTCAGCAGCAGCTCGTTCATCGGAAGATAACATTTGCGGGCTACTTTCTGCAGGATCGCCCGGTTGGCGTGGTCGTCGAGGTAGTTGTGGTCTCGGCCCATGTTGAAAAAACGGTATTTCTTCAACCGGAGCGGCTGATGGACCTGAAAGTAGAAGCATATTGTTTTCATAGCGCTGCGAATTTTAGATTTTGCTTGTTCATAACAGACTGCGGTACACCTCGATGAGTTCCGCTGCCGCGTTTTCCCATTTCAGGCTGGTGACTTCTTCCAGCCCCTTTTCGGCCGAGACGGCCGCAAGGACCGGATAGCGGATCAGTCCGTAAATGGCGTCGGCCAGCGCGTCCACGTCCCAGTAGTCCACTTTGATGGCATAGTCGAGCACTTCGGCCACGCCCGACTGTTTGGAGATGATGACCGGCACGTTCGACCGCATGGCCTCGAGCGGCGAGATGCCGAACGGCTCGGAGACGGACGGCATGACGTATACATCGCTCAGTGCAAACATCTTCTGCACTTCGTCGCCTTTGAGAAAGCCGGTGAAGTGGAAGCGGTCGGCGATGCCCAGTTTGGCCACGCGGCGGACGATGTGGTTGAGCATGTCGCCGCTGCCGGCCATGACGAACCGCACGCCCGACATCCGTTTGAGTACTTTAGCGGCCGCTTCGACGAAGTAGTCCGGTCCTTTCTGGTAGGTGATGCGGCCCAGAAACGTGACGATCTTGTCGTCGATGGCACGCGTTTCGTTTTCCGTCGCTTTCGACCCGAACCGCACGGCGTTGTGTACCGTGACGACCTTTTCGGGCGGGATGCCGTATTTGTCGATGACGATGTTGCGCGTCAGGTTGCTGACCGCCACGACCCGGTCGGCCGCCTCCATGCCGGCGCGTTCGATGGCATAGACCTCCTTGTTGATGCGTTCGCCGCTGCGGTCGAATTCGGTGGCGTGCATGTGGACGACGAGCGGCTTGCCCGATACGCGTTTGGCGGCGATGCCGGCGTAGTAGGTCAGCCAGTCGTGGGCGTGGATCAGGTCGAACTGCCCGTCCAGATTGCGGGCCACCTGCGCGGCGACCATCGCGTAGCGGGCCACCTCTTCCATCAGGTTGGCGCCGTACTTGCCCGAGAAGGCGTACCGTTCTTTCCACACGTCGCCTCCGGCCGCTATGCGGCCCGTCCTGCGGTATTCTTCCGACCGGGCCTCGAATTCTTCGGGCGAGACGTAAGGGATCATGTTGGAGTCGATATGGATGAAAGTCAGCTTGTCCCAGATGTCCTCGTGCCGGCTGTCGCCGTAGAGGGTTTCCACATCGCTGGCATTGACTACCTTCACGAACCGCTGGTCCTCGTCGCCATAGGCTTTGGGAACGACGAAGATCACCTCCGTGCCGTGTTTGGCGAGGCCTCGGGTCAGTCCGTAAGATGCGGTCCCCAGACCTCCCGCTATATGGGGAGGGAATTCCCATCCGAACATCAATACTCTCATCTTCTTGCTTTTATTGCGTTCAACTCCTTGTCTGTCGTTTCGCCGGTCGTGTTTTTCCGCAAGACGTTCTGCGTTACCATCGGATTGGGTCCGTTCCCTGTCCGGCGACAGGGAAAATGTTTGTTCACGGACCGGCGGTCCTTCCCGCAGGACGGTGTCCGTCGGGAAACGGTCGCTCCGGAAGTCTATGCACGGTTCGTTCCAAAGCTTTTTCCCGGCGCTATTTTTTCGTTTCGAATTCTTCGATCATCCGTTCGATCCGCAGGATCGCGCCGACGCTCCACGCCTGAGAGATCGCGCCCCGGGGATGGTGGGGCGGATCGCCGTCGTATATTTCGTTGATCGAGGCGATCCCGCTGACGCTGATGTCTTCCTCGAAATTCCGGAGAATGTCCCTGGCTTCGGGCAGAAAAGCCGCTCCCTGCATGTCGAAATTGGCCCGGACGTAATGTTCCAGCAGCCACGGCCATACGGTACCCTGGTGGTAGGCCTTGTCCCGTGTGGCCTGATCGCCTCCGTAATGTCCTTTGTAGAGCGGATTGCGGGGCGAGAGCGTGCGGAGTCCCTTGGGGGTGAGCAGGTGGCGGCGGACCTTTTCGATGACGCTCAGTTTCATGCTGTCGCTCAACATGCCGTAGGGCAGCGAACAGGCGATGATCTGGTTGGGGCGGATGTAGGTATTTTGTCCGTTTTCGTCCACGTAGTCGGCCAGAAACTCTTCTTTCGGATACCAGAACCGGTCGAGGAACGATGCCTTGATCTTTTCGGGCATTTCTTTCCATTCCTCTATGAAAGACTTGTCGCGGCCTTTTCTGGCCAGCTCCAGTGCGTAACATACGGCGTTATACCACAGGGCGTTGATCTCGACCTGATAGCCGTCGCGGCCCGTGACGGGACCGTCGGCCCCCACGGCGTCCATCCATGTCATGGCATATCGGGGGTGCGAGGCCCATACCAGCGCGTTGTCGTCTACGCGGACGTAAGGGTTCGTGCCGTCGCGATAGGCTCTCAGAATGGCCTTGAGCGGTTCTTTGTAGGCCGACCATATTTTCTTCGGTCCGCCGGCATAGGGTTCGAAGGCCTGGAGCGTCCAGAAAAACCACAGCGGGGCATCGACCGAATTGTAGGCGTCGCCCATATTCGGGAACAGACCGTCTTTCATCTGGGCGACCATCGTGTCGATCACTTCCCGGCACGATTCGACACCGCCCTGGGTCAGCGTGATGCCCGGCAACGCGATGAAGGTGTCGCGGCCCCACCGCCCGAACCACGGATAGCCGGCGACGGTTTCGGTCTTGTCGCCGTGCCGGACGATGAACTGCCGCGCCGAGTGGCGCAGACAGGAGAGGAAGTCTATTTTGTTCGAGCGCCGGGCCAGTTCCTCTTCGAACGTTTTCTCGAGCGCTTGCGGGTCCGCTTCTTCGATCGAGCCGGAGAAGACGATGCTTTGGCCTTTGGCGATTTCCGCTTCGAAATACCCCGTCGTCAGCAGGTCCTCGTGGCCGGGATAGCCCCGGTCGATTTCTTCGGCGTATTCGAAATTGTAATACCAGTCGGGAGCCGCGACGAATTCGTGCGGGACGTTCAGCTGCATGTGCAGCCACGGGAAACCTTCGTAGAGCCTGTTTTTCACGCCGCCTTCGACGGGATAGCTGCGTCCGTCGGCGAAGAGGTTGGCCCGTCCCACCGAGTGCCGGTCGCGGAAAGCCAGAAACGGACGCAGGCGGAGCAGCGTTTTCGAGCGGGCGTCGAGCAGCGTGTAGCGGATGAGCAGCTGGGTACGCGCATGGATCCAGAGCAATTCCTTTTTCAGAATTACGCCGCCTACGCGGTAGGTGATGGCCGGCGAGGGCGTGTAGGTGAAGTCGGTGATGTATTTGTGTCCCCGGGGCTCGTATACGCCGGGGAACCGGTGGATAGCCAGGTTGAACGACTGGTCGTGCTGGACGACGGTCTCGTCTACCGACGACAGCAGCACGTAATTGTTTTCGTCCTCGTCGTTGCGGGGACATACGATCAGACCGTGGTATTTGCGCGTGTTGCAGCAGACGATCGTGGTGCTCATGTAGCCTCCCGCCCGGTTCGTACTGAGCATTTCCCGTCGGAGAGAATACTCCAGGTTGCCCAGCTCGTTTTTGTCAAAATGTAGAACAGCCATAGCTCGATGCGTTTTTTGTTCTTACCCGTAAATTTAAGAAAACTTTAACTCCTTTTCAAGAATATAGCCAAACTATTTTTTCGAAATGCGATTATTGTTTCAAATATGCCGGAAAGTTTCTGCCGGGAGAGTTGGACCCGGCTCGAAAACATGACCTGTGGCTGCGAACCGCTGC
>UROX01000163.1 GCA_900549685.1 uncultured Alistipes sp. | reverse complement strand
CAAGGATATGGCAGACGAAAAAATAATTTTCTCCATGGTGGGGATCAGCAAGACCTTCACCAACCAGAAAAAAGTTCTCAACAACATCTACCTCTCGTTTTTCTACGGCGCCAAGATCGGGATCATCGGTCTGAACGGATCGGGAAAATCGACGCTGATGAAAATCATCGCCGGACTGGACAAGAACTATCAGGGCGAAGTCGTGTTCTCGCCCGGCTACACGGTGGGCTATCTGGAACAGGAACCGCAGCTGGACGACACGAAGACCGTCCGCGAAGTGGTCGAGGAAGGATGCGCGGCAACCGTAGCGCTGCTCAAGGAATATGAAGAGGTGAATGCCAAATTCATGGAGCCGATGAGCGACGAGGAAATGGCGCGGCTCATCGACCGCCAGGGCGAACTGACCGAACAGATCGACCACCAGAACGGCTGGGAGCTGGACGCCACGCTCGAACGGGCGATGGACGCACTGCGTTGTCCGGATGCCGACCAGCTCGTAGGACACCTCTCGGGCGGAGAACGCCGCCGCGTGGCCCTGTGCCGCCTGTTGCTCCAGCAGCCCGACGTGCTGCTGCTCGACGAGCCGACCAACCACCTCGACGCCGAGAGCATCGACTGGCTCGAACAGCACCTCCAGCAATACAAGGGCACGGTGATCGCCGTGACGCACGACCGTTATTTCCTCGACAACGTGGCCGGATGGATCTTGGAGCTGGACCGGGGCGAGGGCATTCCGTGGAAAGGCAATTACAGCAGCTGGCTCGAACAGAAATCGAACCGGCTGGCGCTCGAGGAAAAACAGGAGAGCAAGCGCCGCAAGACACTGGAACGCGAGCTGGAATGGGTCCGCATGGCTCCGTCGGCCCGTCATGCCAAAAGCAAGGCCCGTCTGTCGGCTTACGACAAACTGCTCAACGAGGACACCAAACAGAAAGAGGAGAAACTCGAAATCTATATACCCAACGGTCCGCGGCTGGGCGACGTGGTGATCGAGGCGCAGGACGTGTCGATGGGATACGGCGACCGGCTGCTGTACGAACATCTCAACTTCTCGCTGCCGCCGGCCGGCATCGTCGGCGTCATCGGTCCCAACGGCGTGGGAAAAACCACGCTGTTCCGGCTGATTATGGGCATCGAGAAACCGCTCGGCGGATCGTTCCGTGTGGGAGAAACGGTCAAACTGGCTTACGTAGACCAGCAGCACGCCTCGATCGACCCCGAAAAAACGGTTTTCCAGGTCATCTCGCAGGACAGCGAACTGATCCAGCTGGGCGGACGGAGCATCAACGCCCGGGCCTACGTGTCGCGGTTCAACTTCAGCGGAGCCGATCAGGAAAAGAAATGCGGCGTACTCTCCGGAGGCGAACGCAACCGGCTCCATCTGGCCCTCGCGCTCAAGGAGGAAGGCAACGTGCTGTTGCTCGACGAACCGACCAACGACATCGACGTCAATACGTTGCGGGCGCTCGAGGAAGGTTTGCAGAACTTTGCGGGCTGTGCGGTCGTCATCTCGCACGACCGTTGGTTTCTGGACCGGATCGCCACGCATATCCTCGCGTTCGAGGGCGACTCGCAGGTGGTGTTCTTCGAAGGCAGTTACAGCGAATACGAGGAGAACAAACGCAAACGGCTCGGCGACGCGATGCCTCACCGGGTCAAATACCGGAAACTGATCGAGAACTGACGACCGGTTCCGGGGTCCGCCGCCGCATCCGGGAAATAGGATATTCCCGGCCAGCCGACGGCGACGGCGCCTGTTTTTCGCGATCCAGACAAGCGGGGCTTCCGTGGCGGCAAAACAGACGGGAGATTTGCAGTTCGTCTTCGCGAAAGAGAACGACGACCGAAACGTTCCCGCACGGGAGACAGTCCCGACTACGAGGGAGGAGGACGGCTTTCCGAATGCCGGTCCGGCCGTTTTCCCGGGAAATACGGGACCAAACCGCCGGCAGCGATGTCCGGCACGGCGCAGGAGCTTCCACAGGCACAGCCGGACGCCGAAATTTTCCGATCCGTCGCCGAGCGGATTTTCCGAAACGAGAAAAGCTCACCGGCCGGAAAATGCGCCCCGTACCGGAAGCGGGGAACGAGAATAAAGACGCGATCCTCCAACCCGGACGGAGAAAACCGACCGAAGCCGAGTTTTTCGGACTGCCGATCCGGATTTCTGTCGGCGGAGATCGAAAACGATCCGAACGCGAACAACGACGGCCGGACCGGGAAACGACGGTTCCGGAAAGGAGACACGAGAAAACATAGATTGCAACAAAACTACAAACGACAGTCAATACAACCATGGGAGTACAAAAACCATCCATCCCCAAAGGGACGCGCGATTTCGGCCCGGCGGAAATGACCCGAAGAACCTATATTTTCGACACGATAAAAAGCGTTTTCCGTACCTACGGCTTCATGCCGCTTGAAACCCCGTCGATGGAAAACCTCTCCACGCTGCTGGGCAAATACGGCGACGAAGGCGACAAACTGCTGTTCAAGATCCTCAATTCGGGCGACTTTTTCAGCGGCGTATCGCCGGACGACCTCGCCCCCGAACGGCGGGGTGCACTTTCGACCAGAATATGCGAAAAAGGCCTGCGCTACGACCTGACCGTCCCCTTCGCCCGGTATGTCGTCCAGCACCAGAGCGAGATCGCCTTTCCGTTCAAACGCTACCAGATTCAGCCCGTGTGGCGGGCCGACCGTCCG
This sequence comes from uncultured Alistipes sp., assembly GCA_900549685.1. GTDB lineage: Bacteria > Bacteroidota > Bacteroidia > Bacteroidales > Rikenellaceae > Alistipes_A. Next base: position 2,636 of record UROX01000163.1, on the reverse strand, counting down.
CAGAAAGGGCGCTACCGCGAATTCTACCAGTGCGACGTAGACGTGATCGGCAGCCGGAGCCTGCTCAATGAAGTGGAACTGATCGAAATCGTGGCCGCCGTCTTCGCCAAACTGGGCATCCGTGTAACGCTCAAGATGAACAACCGGAAAATTCTCGCCGGTATCGCCGAAACAATCGGACACGCCGATAAGATGATGGACATCACCGTAGCCATCGACAAGCTCGAAAAAATCGGCATCGAGGCCGTGAACGAAGAGCTGCGGTCCAAAGGCATCGCCGACGAGGCCGTCACGGCTCTGGCACCGATTCTGTCGCTCAGTGGATCGAACCGAGAGAAACTGGCTTCGCTGCGCGAGACGATCGGCGGCAGCGAGACCGGCGTAAAGGGAATCGAGGAAATGGAAACGATCTTCGGCCTGACCGAAGCGACCGGCACGGACCTCGACATCGAACTCGACCTGTCGCTGGCACGGGGATTGAATTACTATACCGGGGCGATCTTCGAGGTGAAATCGAAAGATTTCGCGATCGGAAGTATCTGCGGCGGCGGACGGTACGACGACCTAACGGGCATCTTCGGCATGCCGAACATGTCCGGTGTAGGTATTTCGTTCGGAGCGGACCGCATTTACGACGTGATGACCGGGCTGGAGCTTTTCCCCGCGGAAACGGACGTGACCACGCAGGTGCTGTTCCTGAATTTCGGAGCCGACGAACAGCTGGCGGCGCTTCGCGCGATGAAACGGGTACGGGAGAACGGCATCGCCTGCGAGATATATCCCGAAAACGCGAAGATGAAAAAACAGATGGAATACGCCAACCGCCGTCGCATCCCGTTCGTCGTCATTATCGGCAGCGACGAACTCGCGGCCGGTAAGGCCAATGTAAAGAACATGGTCTCGGGCGAGCAACGAAGCGTCGCGCTCGACGAGATCGCCAATGCGCTGAAAGCATGAAAAAACTGATCGACACGCTGCTCGCCGTCGTCCTGCTCGCCGCCCCGGCCCTGTCGCGGGCACAGGACGCAGACCGGGACAATCCGATGAGGAATCTCCAGAAATTCAACGATTTCTACCGGTATCTGAACTCAACCTACGTGGATACGGTACACAATGCCGATCTGGTCGAAAAGGCCATCCGCGAAGTGCTGCTCCAGCTCGACCCCCACTCGGTCTACCTGACCGCCGAGGAAATGAAAGAGGAGAAAGAGTCGTTCGGAGGCAGCTTCAGCGGCATCGGCGTGGAGTTCAACGTACTCAACGACACGATCATCGTCGTAAACGTCATCGCGGGCGGACCCTCCGAGAAGGCGGGCGTACTGCCCAACGACCGGATCGTTGAAGTGAACGGCACGAACGTCGTGGGCACCCGGCGTGCCGACGTACCCAAAATCCTGCGCGGTCCCAAGGGCAGCCGGGTCGAAACCAAAATCATCCGTCACGGCGAGAAGGAGCCGTTCGAGACGACGATCATCCGCGACGACATTCCGATCAACACGGTCGATGCCGCCTACAAGATGAACGACCGGACGGGATACGTGAAGATCAACCGGTTCGCCAGCAAAACCTATCAGGAATTCATCGAGGCCGTCAAAGGCATGGGACCTATCGACGCGCTGATTCTCGACCTGAGGGGCAACGGCGGCGGACTGCTCGACCAGGCCGTCCTGTTGAGCAACTATTTTCTGCCCCAGGGATCGGTGATCGTATCGACCGAAGGCATGAAAATGCCCGCCGACCGGATCGTCACTCCGGCGGACGGAGCGTTCACGCACGGCAAGGTCGTCGTACTGGTCAATGAGAACTCGGCTTCGGCCAGCGAAATCGTCTCGGGAGCCATACAGGATTGGGACCGGGGACTGATCGTCGGCCGCAGGACCTTCGGCAAGGGATTAGTACAAAGACAGTTCCCGCTGTCGGACGGTTCGGCCGTCCGGCTCACCGTATCGCGCTACCACACCCCCACGGGCCGTGTCATCCAGCGGCCATTCGAAAAGGGTAACCGGGACGCCTACTACGAAGCCTTCATCCGCCGGTTCGACGAGGGGGCCGCCGATTCGGTCGATGTCGATTCGATGCAGATGTTCAAAACGCTGCGCAGCGGCCGGACCGTTTACGGAGGCGGAGGAATCGCTCCGGACATCGTCGTTCCAATCGACACGTCGGGCTATACGAAATACTGGAGCAACCTCATCCGCAAGGGCATCGTCGGCGACTTCGTCATCGACTACATGGACCGTAACCGTACCGCGCTGTCGGCCCGTTATCCGAAAGCCGAGAAATTCGCCAGGGAATACGTCGTGGAACAGGAGGTACTCGACGAACTCGTCCGGGCGGCAGAGGCCGCGGGCGTCGAATTCGACGCGGAGGAATTCGAGCATTCGAAAAAAGAGATCGCCCTGCAAATCAAAGCGCTCATCGCCCAGAAACTGTGGGGGACCAACGAATTCTATCTGGTCTACAACGCCGAGGACCCGGAGATAGTCAAAGCGCTGGAAGTACTGGACGACTGGGAACGATACGGCAGCGGCATCACGCAGTAATGCAAGAAGCGTCGCACGGGAAAATACCGTTTCACGGCTTATGCAGCCGGAGGCACATGGAGCAACGGGAACGTCAATTCGGGCAACAACGGG
>UROX01000162.1 GCA_900549685.1 uncultured Alistipes sp. | reverse complement strand
AATAATGAATTTGCTAATGCAATGTTGGCGGGACTTCCGCCGCGTAAAGGTTGGGATGAATTTTATAAATTATAAATAGAAACAGCTTTTTCCATTCCTTTCTTTAGGAGAAGGGGATGGAGAAGGACCAATAAATAATCATGAAAAATATTGTATTAACTTTACTTTTATTTTGTGCCGCTTCGTTGGGCGCACAAAACTGGGAACCTCTTTTCAACGGGAAAAACCTCAAGGGCTGGAAAAAACTGGGCGGAGAGGCCGAGTATCGCATCGAAGACGGCGCGATCGTCGGCGTCAGCCGGACCGGGACGCCCAATACGTTCCTGTGTACCGAAAAGACATACGGCGATTTCGTCCTCGAACTCTATTTTAAAGTGGACGACGGGTTGAATTCCGGTATCCAGTTCCGCAGCCATTCCCGGCCCGACTTCGGAGGCGGTGCGGTCCATGGCTACCAATACGAAATCGATCCGTCGGCGCGGGCGTGGAGCGGCGGAATCTACGATGAGGCCCGCAGAGGATGGCTCTGTACGCTGTCCGATAATCCTGCCGCGCAGCAGGCCTTCCGCCCCGGAGCGTGGAACAAAGTCCGCATCGAGGCACAAGGCGACCGCATCCGCACGTGGATCAACGGCGTTCCGGCGAGCGACATACTGGACGATGCCGACCGGGAGGGCTTTATCGCGCTTCAGGTCCACGGCATCGGCGGCAACGCCTCGATGGAGGGCAAAACTGTCCGCTGGAAGAACATCCGTATCTGCACCGCCGATCTGGACGTGGAACGGATGCCGGAGACCGGTATCGCGCAGGTGAACTGCATCGCCAACACAATCTCCGAACGCGAGGCCGCCGAGGGCTGGAAACTGCTCTGGGACGGCAAGACGACCGGGGGCTGGCGCGGGGCCAAGATCGCCTCGTTTCCCGAAAAGGGCTGGAAAATCGAAAACGGCCTGCTGTGCGTGCTTCCTTCCGACGGTGCCGAGTCGGCCAACGGAGGCGACATCGTGACGACGGACGAGTACGGCGATTTCGAGCTGAAGGTCGATTTCAGGATTACGGAAGGGGCCAACAGCGGGATCAAATACTTCGTCGATCCGGATCTCAACAAGGGCGAAGGCTCGGCCATTGGCTGCGAATTCCAGTTGCTGGACGACCTGCGTCATCCGGACGCCAAGCTGGGCGTGGCGGGAAACCGCAAGCTCGGTTCGCTCTACGACCTGATTCCTGCGCCCGACAGCAAGCCGTTCCGTCCCGGACAGTTCAACACGGCACGTATCGTCGTGCGGGGCAATCATGTGGAACACTGGCTCAACGGCGTCAAGTTGCTCGAATACGACCGCAACACGCCGGCATGGAATGCGCTGGTGGCTTACAGCAAATACCGCGACTGGCCGAATTTCGGCAATGCCGCCCGCGGACATATCCTGTTGCAGGATCACGGCGATGCGGTGTCTTTCAAGAATGTCAAAATCAGGGAGTTGAAATAGAGCGTGTCCGTCCGGTCCGAGCCTGTCGGATGCGGTTGCGGGCCGATGGCTCGGCCGTATCCGCCTCGCTTTCTGTACTGCTGCTTTCGTCCTTGCCGGACCGGAGCCGATGCGGTGAGGATAACGGCGGTCGGTGCCGAAGATTCCGATGGACGCTATAAAGTATGCGACCTCCGGAATATGCGGGATGAGGACCGGAAAAATGAAAAATATAATATGAAGAACGAAAAGATAACCCGCCGGGATTTCCTGCGGGAACTCGGTTTCGCCGCCGGGACGACGGCTTTGTTCGCCTCGTTCCCGTGGCTCGAAAGTTTCGCCGAAGACAATCAGCGGGCCGTGCGTAACGAACGTGCCCGCATCGCGGTGATCGGTCCCGGATCGCGCGGTCAGTATTTGCTCGGCTTTCTGATGGCCAATCCCAAGGCTGAGGTCGTGTGGCTGTGCGACGATTACGAACCCAGCCTCGAGGCGGCCCGCAAAATGGCGCCCTCCGCCCGGACCTGTTCGGACTACCGTCAGGTGCTCGACGATCCGCAGGTCGATGCGGTCGTGATCGCCGTGCCGCTGCATCTGCACCGCGAAATAGCCGTGGCGGCGATGGAAGCCGGCAAACACATCTATTGCGAAAAGTCGATGGCCCGGACGCTCGACGAAACGTTGGACATCTACCGTACGCACAAACGTACCGGACAGATCATGTTCGTCGGCCAGCAGCGGCTGTACGATCCGGTCTATATCCGCGCCGTCGAGATGATCGAATCGGGCATGTTCGGCAATATCGAGTGCATCAAGACGTTCTGGAACCGCAACAACGACTGGCGGCGTCCTGTTCCCTCGCCCGAGCTGGAACGCAGGATCAACTGGCGTCTCTATCGCGAATACTCCTGCGGGCTGATGACCGAACTGGGCTGCCATCAGGTACAGGTGGGCACGTGGATATGGAAACAGCTTCCCGAGACCATCTACGGTCGCGGTGCCATCACCCACTGGAAAGACGGCCGCGAAGTGGAGGACAACGTGGGCGTGGTCTATACCTATGCCGACGGCCGGCGGATGAGTTTCGACTCGGTCATTTCGAGCCAGTTCTACGGACTCGAGGAACAGATCATGGGCAACCTCGGCACGGTGGAACCCGAAAAGGGAAAATATTATTTCGAACAGACGCCGCCCATGCCCGGCTTTCTGCGCATGATCAACGACATCGAGCAGGGCGTTTTCAATTCCGTCTCTTTCGCCGGGCCGAGCTGGGACCCGGAGGTCGCCCGCCAGAACCACGGCGAGTTCATCCTCGGCCGCAAACGCGATTTTCTGGACGGAACCGGCTTTACGGTGGACGCTTTCGTCGATGCGGTCATCGAGGGCAAACAGCCGCCCAAGATCGCCGAAGAGGGCTATTACGCTACGATCCTTTCGCTGCTCGGACAACAGTCCATCGACGAAAGGCGGGAGCTGACGTTCCCCGAAGAGTATAAGATCGACTATTTGTAAACCGGGAAAACCATCGAGAGAATGAAAGATATCGTCATCAAAGGCCGGCACATCCGTCGCGAACTGCTCGTCTGGCTCGGCTGTCTGCTCGTCATAACGGCGTGGAACGCCTATGCCATCGCCAAATTCGGCACGTCGTGGAGCGAACTCGTTTCGCTGTGGTACGTCGTGCTGCCGCTGTCGGCCGTGCTGTACGCGGTGCTGATTCCGCTGCGCTGGGTCGTGTGCCGCATCGTCCGGCTCGTCCGTCGTCCTGTCTCCGAAACGAAAACCCGATGAGATGAACGGCCCCCTTTCCCATACGTTCCGTCGGCTGGCCGACGGCCGCGGAGTGTTCTACGGCTGGTTCGAGGCTATGCACAGCCGTTTCGACGTGTTGTTGTGCGGCGCGGACGAAGCCGCGTCGTCGGCGCTTTGCCGGCGGATCGCCGACGAGACGGACCGTATCGAGGGACGGCTGAACCGTTTCGACGAGGCGAGCGAAGCCTGGCGTTTCAACCGCAGCGGCGGGGGACGGCTGCATGCCGATCCCGAGACACTCGCCGTTTTCGCCGATGCGGCGCGTTACCGCGAACGCACGGACGGTGCATTCGATATTTGCGTCCGGACGCCGGATTACACCGGAGAAGGAGACTGTTACCGGGTTGATCCGTCCTGCGACGCGATCGAGAAAACCTGGCCGGAGGCCATCGTCGATTTCGGTGGATATGCCAAGGGATTTGCGCTGGAGCGGGCACGGCAGTGCGTCGTGGCGGCCGGTGTGCCGTCGGCCCTGTTGAGCTTCGGCAACAGCTCGGTCTGTGCCGTGGGGAGCCATCCGTCGGGACAGCCGTGGCAGGTGGGCGTCGAGAATCCGTTGCGCCGGGGCGAGTGCATGACGACGGTCCCGCTCTGCGACGCCTCGTTGTCCTCTTCGGGCAATACGCCCCGCAACCGAGGACACATCCGCTCGGTCGCCACCGGCCGTGACCGGACCGACGACCGGGTCGTATCGGTGTGGGGACCCTCGCCGCTCGATTGCGAAGTGCTCTCCACGGCCCTGTTCGCCGCGACCGGAGAGCAACGCCTCCGTATCTTCGACAATTTCCCTTCCGTCCGCGCCCGTGCGATGGACTTTTCCGCCTCCGGCTGCTCGGTAACGGAATTCAGGTAGTTCTGTTTCGATGTATGCGATTTCCCCGAGACCGGGGAAAGAGAGAATAGACAGGCCGGGATCGCACGATCCCGGCCTTTTGTCTATCGGTTTGTCCTGCCGCCGATTCCGTCATAAAGAGCTATGCGCTGCGAGCAGAGTTTCCCGACGATATTTTGTAAACGCTCAATGTGGAGAATGTGGCGTTTCATGTCGTTTTCGGAAATAAAAAAATCCGTGTCGTACCGTGCTTTCGTGTACGCTTGTTTCAGCCGAGACAGCGTATCGACATTGTCGTAACAGCCCGGTTCGAACAGCAGCATCAGTTCGGCCGAAAGCGTCCGCGTCCGTTCATGCATGATCGACAGGTCGTACGTGTCTTCATCGAAACCGTGATAGACCCGGAACAATACCCGGTAGAAATAGACGGCGGCTTGTGCCACGAAAAAGGCAGCCGGCCGGATCTTGTGTTCTGCGAATGCCTTTTCTGCCTGTTCCAGGAATTCGGTTCCGAGCGCGGCGAAAGTGGCGTAATAGGCTCTCGCTTCGCATGCGGCTTGAGCAAACGGAAACATCTTGCGCGGTCTTCGGAATTTGTACCGGTCGCTGCAATACGACAGAATGCCTTCGGTGCGTGCCAGCCAGAAAAAAGGCGAGGTCTGCGAAACGACGTAGCCGGCATGATAAATATAGAGGTTCAGATACGGAACACCATGTCCGATGCCCGGCATTTTCATCTTGAGGTAGCGTTTGGCGGCGTGTCAGTCGTAAACGGGCGGTGTGTGGGTGGCTATCAATAGGTCGTATCCGATGACGTCGCTGTGCGGCGTTCCGTTGGCGGACGAGCCGAACAGCAGAATGTAGGCCGGATCGAGTATCTCCCGCAACAGCTCCGTCATGTGTCCGATGCTTCCCGGATCATACGGAGGAACGGGGGCCGGTTCTCCGGAAAAGTGCGGAAATTCCTGCACGGATGATTGCGACAGCGGAATATCCTGTGCCGTCTGTGCGGTGTTCGCGGGCGTTTTCTGCCCTGTTGTAAAAAATGTCGTTTCCATAAATTCGTTGAGATTTCGATTGTTGTGATAATAGCGATACGGATTTTACCGACGGTACGGTAAAGTGCGTAAAAAATCAGTCCGGCGGTTGCCGTCGGCCCGGAGGATGAAAATGGAAACGGATTGGTCGATTGCGAGGCGGATGCCCTCCTTGTCTGGCCTTGCGGCCGGTTTGCAC
>UROX01000161.1 GCA_900549685.1 uncultured Alistipes sp. | reverse complement strand
CATATACGGCAGCACTCCCGGATCGCCGACAACCGGGCACGCCCACAAACGACGGCAGACATTCCCCCCAAACGACCGATCCCGAAACGCATGCGCCGACAGCCGGACATCTATCCGAAAAGGGAATCGGCCGGCGCAGACTGCCCTTTCCGACGACAGTGCGGCACATCGGCTTCGATGTCCGTTTTCTCCGACGGGAATAAACTTTTCGCCGATTGTTCCATATTTTATCGGAAACAATCTTAAATTTGTAGAATATGGAATCTCGGGCAGGACCGCCCGTCTCCGCTTCCATACCGCGAAGAGACATCATTAACTTAAAATAACATCCGCCATGAAAGTTTCACACATCGAACATCTGGGTATCGCAGTCAAAAGTCTGGATACCGCTATCCCCTACTGGGAAAAAATGCTCGGTACCCCCTGTTACAACATCGAAGAGGTAGCCGATCAGAAAGTCAGGACAGCCTTCTTCAAAGTGGGACAGACCAAAATCGAGCTGCTCGAATCGACCTCGCCCGAAGGCTCGATCGGCAAATTCATCGAAAAACGGGGCGAAGGCGTCCATCACGTGGCTTTCGCCGTCGAAAACATCGAGGACCGTCTCGCCGAATGCGCCGAGGCCGGAATCCAGCTCATCGACAAAGCGCCCCGCGGCGGAGCGGAAGGACTCAGCATCGCTTTCCTCCATCCCAAATCGACGGGCGGCGTGCTGACCGAACTCTGCGAAGACAAAAACAAATAAACGCAGCAGAGGCGGAGCATGGGCACGCCGTTCGGATACGACCGGACGCTATTTCGAATTCCCGCTGCTCCCCCGTATCCTGCGGAAACCAGAAATACACACGTTATGAGCGAAATACAGAAAAAAATCACGGAACTGATGGAGTATCGCCAGCAGGCGAGACTCGGAGGCGGCCAGAAAAGGATCGACTCGCAACATAAGAAAGGCAAAAAGACGGCTCGCGAACGCATCGCCATGCTGCTCGACGAAGGATCGTTCGAGGAGTTCGACATGTTCGTCACGCACCGCTGCCACAACTTCGAACTCGAAGAGGAGACCTATTTCGGCGACGGCGTCGTAACCGGATACGGCACGATCGACGGACGGCTGGTATATGTCTTCTCGCAGGACTTCACCGTGTTCGGCGGTTCGCTGTCGGAAACCTTCGCGGCCAAAATCTGCAAGGTGATGGATATGGCCATGAAAAACGGAGCGCCGGTCATCGGCATCAACGACTCGGGTGGAGCGCGTATTCAGGAAGGCGTGAACAGCCTGTCGGGCTATACCGAAATCTTCCAGCGCAACATTCTGGCTTCGGGTGTCATCCCGCAGATTTCGGCCATTTTCGGTCCCTGCGCAGGGGGCGCCGTCTATTCGCCCGCGCTGACCGACTTCATCCTGATGAATCAGGGCACGAGCTACATGTTCGTGACGGGTCCCAAAGTGGTGAAGACAGTTACGGGCGAGGAAGTGAGCCAGGAACAACTGGGAGGCGCTTCGATCCATGCGGCCAAGAGCGGCGTGGCCCATTTTGTCGTCGATAACGAAGAAGAGGGCATCGCCACGCTCCGCAAGCTGTTGAGTTTCCTGCCGTCGAACAACATGGAAGACGCGCCGACGGTGGACTGCACCGACGCCATCGACCGCATGGACGACGTGCTCAACGACATCATCCCCGACAATCCGAACAAACCGTACAACGTACTGGACGTCATCCATGCCGTCGTGGACAACGGCGACTTCCTCGAATGCCAGCCAAAATTCGCGCCCAACATCGTCACGGGCTTCGCACGCTTCAACGGCCAGAGCGTGGGTATCATCGCCAACCAGCCCAAGTTCCTCGCCGGCGTGCTCGACATCAACGCCTCGCGCAAAGCGGCCCGCTTCGTGCGCTTCTGCGACGCGTTCAACATTCCGATCGTCACGTTCGTAGACGTACCGGGCTTCCTGCCGGGGACGGCACAGGAATACGGCGGCATCATCATCCACGGCGCCAAACTGCTGTTCGCCTACGGTGAAGCAACGGTGCCCAAAGTGACCGTCATCCTGCGCAAAGCCTACGGCGGCGCCTACTGCGTGATGAGTTCCAAGCACCTGCGCGGCGACATCAACTACGCATGGCCGACGGCCGAAATCGCCGTGATGGGTCCCAAAGGCGCCATCGAGGTGCTCTCGTCGAAAGAAATCGCCGCCATCGAAGACACCCAGCAGAAAGCCGAGTTCATCGCACAGAAAGAGGCCGACTACCGCGACAAGTTCGCCAACCCTTATGTGGCAGCCAAATTCGGTTACATCGACGACGTGATCGAACCGCGCAACACGCGCTACCGCGTGATCCGCGCCCTGCAGTCGCTCGCCAACAAACGGCTGGTCAATCCGCCCAAGAAACACTCTAACATTCCGTTGTAATGATGAGGGGATTTTTCAGCAGGCTGTTCGGAACGAAAAACACCGCGACGGCATCGTCTCCCGAAGACGAAATCGCGGCCGCCATCGCCGTAGCGCTGGAACTGTACCGGAACGAACGCACACCCCGGCCCTCCGGCGTCGTGCGGCGCAACGGACCGGCTTCGGCATGGAGTTGCAAGAGCTACGGCATGACGCCGCTGCCGCAGCGCAACCGCAGATGGTAGGCACACGGGAAATTCCGTTTTCCCGAACCGAATCGAAAACAAAAAGACCGACACACCATGAAAGAATATAAACTGAAAATCAACGGAAACGAATACAACGTATCCATCGACCGACTCGACGGACAGAGCGTCTCGGTGAGCGTGAACGGCCGCAGCTACACGGTAGAAACGGGCGACACGTCCGCCTCTGCGTCCCGGCCCGCCCCGGCTCCGAAACCCGTTGCGACGGCTGCACCCGCCCCCGTTGCGGCTCCGGCTCCTGCGGCAGCAGGCGGCGGTGCCGTCAAAAGCCCGCTGCCGGGCGTCGTGCTCGACATCCAGGTAGCCGTGGGCGATACGGTACAGCCCGGACAGAGGCTTATGATCCTCGAAGCGATGAAGATGGAAAACAACATCGACTCCGACAAAGCGGGAACCGTCAAGGAAATCAAAGTTTCCACGGGCGATTCCGTACTCGAAGGCGACGTGCTCGTCGTGATCGAATAAGTCCGGAAAAACTCCGACGACGGACCGGCACGAACCGGTCCGTCGTCTTGTTTCCGCACTCGCATGCCTCCGACGTATTTACGAAACGTTGCCGGAGCTTTCTTCCCCAAAGCGCCCGGAAGCAGGACAGGAGATACCGGAGGAACCGACAGCATTCCGACACCCTCGCTCTTCGGATCGTTCTCCCACCGCCCCCGACGCCCGGCAATTTTCCGTTCCGATCCTGTCGGCCCGCAACCCTCGTCCGGGCGGACACGCCAAGGGAAATACCGGCAGACACGGGAACCGACGAGCGGCGCGGACGGAACACCGCACAGGCGAAACACCGAAAGAAAACGCGACAAACCGAAAACTTACCGATAACCCTATGAAAAAAATGATTTACGGCCTGCTGGCAGCCCTATTGCTCGGCACTGGCCTTCTGCAGGGACAAAGCGCGAAGATCGCCATCGTCCCCAAACCGGCGAAAATCATCACGTTCGGCACCGCAGCCGTGCTGACCGGACAGACACCCGTGTATCTGGACGAAAAATCCGGACTCGACAAAGACTACGTGAGCCGGCTGCTCCGCGAAGCGGGCATCGACCCGGTCTATGTCGCCAAAGCGAAAAAGGCCAAGATCGTGCTCCGCATCAACGATGTGCCGCTGAACAACAACGACGAAGCCTACCGGCTGGCCGTCATGTCGCCCGACAGCAAAAAACAGATCGTGGCGACGGCCGACGCCAAGGCCGGGTTGCACTATGCCGTCCAGACGCTGTGCCAACTGCCCGAAGAGGTGAACGGAGCGCTGTCGCTGCCGGGCTGCGTCATCACCGACGCACCGGCATTCCCGTGGCGAGCCTTCATGCTCGACGAGAGCCGTCATTTCCACGGCATGCAGACCGTCAAGGACCTGCTCGACGAAATGGCCCGTCTGAAAATGAACACCTTCCACTGGCATCTGGTGGACGATCCGGGCTGGCGGATCGAGATCGAAAAATATCCCGACCTGACGGCCAAAGGCTCGAAACGCGACTTCGACCACATGGACGCGACGCCCGAAGAATGGGACGCCTTCCATCCCGAACGGGCCTACTACACACAGGACGAGATCAGGGAAATCATCCGTTATGCCGACGAACGCGGCATCCGTATCATTCCCGAAATCGAAGTGCCGGGCCACGCCTCGGCCTCGATCCATGCCTATCCCTGGATCGGAACGACGAGCGCACGGGAAGGCAAAGCCGTGCTGGGAGACCTCTATAACGTGACCGATCCGAAAGTGGAAGGCTTCCTGCACGACATTCTGGACGAGGTGATCGCACTGTTCCCGTCGAAGATCGTCCACATCGGCGGAGACGAAGCCAACTACACGCACTGGCAGAATTCGCCCGAAGTACAGGCGTTCATGCAGGCCAACGGGCTGCCCACCTGTTCCGACCTGCAGGTATGGGCCATCAACCGCATGTCGAACTATCTGGCCTCGAAAGGTTGCCAGATGATCGGTTGGAACGAAATCACGGGCGACAACGTCCGCGGAGAAGCCCACGTACAGGCGAGCCAGTCCGAGAAGCTGGCTCCCGGAACGATCGTACAGTTCTGGGACGGCGACATCGCACTGGTGAACAAAGCCATCGAGAAAGGCTACGACGTGGTGAACTCGAACCGCTTCTTCACTTACCTCGACTATCCCTACGAAGTGACGCCGCTCGAAAAAATCTACTCGTTCAACCCGATTCCCGACGGACTGGCCGAAGCAGACAAAGCCAAGATTCTGGGTTCGGGATGCCAGATGTGGTGCGAATTCGTGCCCGGAGCCGAACGGCTATATTATCAGGTCTATCCCCGCATCGCAGCCCATGCCGAATGCGGATGGACGGCACCGGAGAAAAAAATGTACAGCGACTTCCGCAAACGGTTCGAACGGATCGAAAAAATCTGGAAAGAAAAAGGTTATCTGAAAACGCAGCTGGATCAATATTGATCGCCGTCCGACTCAGGAACGAAGAAGCGTCCCGTTCTCGTTTTCCGCCTCTCGCAACGCACCGCCGTCCGAACGAGGCGGACGGAAAAACGGACGAATCGCACGGTCCCCGACAAGAAGGAGCGACACGGGCGACGGATGGCAAACAGTCTGTCGGAGCGAACGGTTTATTCGTTCAGAAACTTCGTCTGAAAACAGCCAAGGGGCGAGACGCCGCAATTCTTCGGAACCGAAAGACTCTGCACAAGCGACAGGAGCGTCCCGCGAGACTTTTTTCGGAG
>UROX01000160.1 GCA_900549685.1 uncultured Alistipes sp. | reverse complement strand
TGGGACATCGAGCCGAGCAACATCGTACAGGTGAAGAACGGCATGGTGGAAGCAGGCAAGATTCCGAGCCGTTCGGTGGCCCTGCACCAGGAAATCTATCAGACCCATCCGGAAATCAACTCGATCATCATCACCCAGTCGCCCCACCTGATGGGATTCTGCACCTCGGGCGTGAAGTTCAATGTGCGTACCATTCCGGAAAGCTGGATCTTCCTCAAAGACACTCCGATCATTCCGTTCGGCGTACAATACGAGGATAACAAGAAGATTTCCGAAACGTTGCAGAGCGTACCGGCCGTGCTGCTGGCCAATGACTCGGTGATCGTCACCGGCGACGGTCTGCTCCAGACGTTCGACCGGTTGGAAGTAGCCGAATTCAGCGCCAAATCGCTGATTATGGCCGCCCCGATCGGAGAACTCAAACCGATCAACGACAAAGAAGTGGAGGATCTGCGCGTAGCGTTCCATGTAAAATAACGGAAGAATGCTGTTATTCAGGAGCCTATCCGACTCTCCGGCCTACCACTGCGCGCTGGAGGAATATTTACTGACAGAACGTCCCGAAAAGGACGTTCTGTTGTTCTATATCAACCGCCCGTCGGTCATCGTGGGCCGCAACCAGACAATCGAGGCCGAAGTGGATGAGGAATACTGCCGCAGGCAAGGCATTGAAGTGATCCGGCGCATGTCGGGAGGAGGCACGGTCTACCACGACCGGGGCAACATCAACTACGCCTTCATCACGGACAAGGATGCCATGCCGGTGCTGGACAGAGACTTCACGACACCCGTTGTCGAAGCGCTCGGCTCGCTGGGCATCCGGGCGACGGTCGGAGCACGCAAGGAACTGCTCTGCGACGGTTACAAAATATCGGGTACCGCCTCGCACGTCACCCGCACGCGCCAACTCTTCCACGGCACCCTACTCTACGATTCGGACCTCGACGCACTGTCGCTCGCACTGAGAGGAGACCGCAGCCGCCGGGGCAAAGGCGTACCGTCGGTCCCGAGTCCGGTGGCCAACCTGAAGGCCCGCCGACCGGAGGCGGAGACGACGGAAGGCTTCCTCGATCTGCTGATCGGCTACTTCGCCCGACGCTATGCCACCGAACCTCGAACGGACCTTCCGTCCGAGGAAACGTTGCGTACCGAAAGGGGCGGCGAGGGCGGACGGTAAGCGAGGCCGAAGAAAAATTATCGTTATCGTATTTTTTTGAAAATAAAAATCTTTTCCTATTGTTTATCCGAAGTTTTTGTCTTCCTTTGCAATGAACATTTTTTAATTATACTCTATTTATGAAAGGCACAGTTAAATGGTTTGATTCTGCCAAAGGTTACGGCTTTATCACAACCGAAGCGGGGAGCGACATTTTCGTTCACTACACAGGCATCAACAAAGAAGGATTCCGCGGTCTGGAAGAAGGTCAGAACGTAGAATTCGAAGTGAGCGAAGGCAAGAAGGGCGAACAGGCCGTGAATGTCAATGTAATAGGATAAGATTTTGTATTTTCGATAAGATATACTGATTTTTTCTATTGATCGATCGAAAAAAGGGCTGCATGACGAATGCAGCCCTTTTTCTATTCCGGACAATTCCGCTATTTTTTCGCAGCGGTCTGTTGAGCGGCCTGTTTGCCCGCAGCTTTGGCTGCATCGGCCTGTGCCTCGGCCGAAGCCTCCATCACCGAATTGACGCACTGCTGCATCGCCTCCGACAGTACGGCGGGTACACCCGGTTCGTCGAACAGAGCGATCGTAAAGAGCTCCGGCGTCTTATACAGATTTTTCACCTTTCCGGTCAGACAAACGTAGAAAGCGTCGATCTGCGCATCGGTCATCCCGGCAGGAAGAATACCGGCTTTCTGAAGCTGCGAAGCAGGGAACCGCAGCGGCAGATTCTCGTCGTTCGGCCCGATGGTGAATCCGAGGCAGGATACGATCACAGCATCCAGCGTATCGGTTTTCCCGGTCAGGCGGTCGTAACGGTTATAGTCGGGATACGTCCCTTCGATGGTCGTCACGACGCACTGTTCGAGATTCTGATAATTGGCGGCTTCCATGTGACGGATAGCGGAACGGTCGCGATGATCGCGCACGATTTTGCGGATACCGTCCCTGTCGCTATCGGTCCATTTGCGGGACTGGGAACAAGAAACAACCAGCGCTGCGGCTGACAACAATAGAATAATCTTTTTCATCGTTTTTTGAATTAGGTTATAAAATTCGTGAACAAATTCTTATCGGTCTGTTCGACTGCGATGTAACCAGCAAAAACCGAACACCGTCCACCGGCGGCGCTCCCGCAATGACGGCCGCCGTGCGGTCCCTTAGCGAACGTCGCGACTGTCCTAACGACACGAGAAACCGACCGAACGCATCATAAAGGAAAGCATCTTTTCGTTTTTTATCGTTATATTTGTTTTCGGGAGCATATTCGACGCGTCGGTACGGAACGGAATCCGGCCCGAACGCAGGACCGGAATGTTCGCCCGATCTTCAATAAAACCGAAATGGACACAACCGACATACGGGAGTTCTGCCTCTCGCTGCCCGAAACGGAAGAAACGCTGCCCTTCGACGAAACGACACTGGTATACAAAGTCGGAGGGAAAATGTTTTTGCTAACCGACATGACCGACCGGGGATGGATCAACGTCAAATGCGATCCGGACCGCGCCATCGAGTTGCGCGAACGGTATCCGGACGAAGTGGTGCCCGGTTACCACATGAATAAACGACACTGGAACACGGTCCGAACCGACGGCGACCTGCCCGAAAGCCTGATCCGCCGATGGATAGAAGATTCGTACCGGCTGATCGTCGGCTCGCTGCCCAAAGCCCGGCGGCCGCAGGCGACGGACAAAACGCCGGAACGAAAACAAGACGACCCGAAATAACTCACTAAACCCGACACCCCGATGAAACGACTTCTAACGATTGCAATCGCCCTTTTGCTGGCCCAGGCCTTCGGCGCCCGGGCCCAGATCCATCTGCCGGGATACCGGCAGGACAAGATCGACAGCCGATGGATGAACGGCCGGTGGAATGCCGTGTGGATCTCCGTTCCCGACGAACCGCAGAACGCATACGGCATCTATCACTTCCGCAAGAAACTGACGCTCGACCGGCGCCCCGAACGCTTCGTCGTCCATGTGTCGGCTGACAACCGATACAAACTCTTCGTCAATGGCCATCCGGTCTCGGCCGGCCCGGCCCGGGGCGACATCTATAACTGGAATTTCGAAACCGTCGATCTGGCACCGTGGCTCAAAGCGGGCGACAACACGCTGGCGGCCGTCGTCTGGAATTTCGCCGAACACGCTCCCATCGCACAGATCAGCTTCGACCAGACGGGCCTGATCGTACAGGGCGACACGCAGAGCGAAGAGATCGTCAATACCGACCGGAGCTGGAAGTGCCGTAAAAATACCGCTTATCGTCCGCATGCCGCCACCGTCATCGGCTACTATGCCGCCGGAGCCTGCGAAGAGATGGACGCGGCAGCCTATCCGTGGGGATGGGAGCAACCCGATTACGACGACTCGGACTGGGCCGAAGCCCGGCCGGGCATCATGGGTGCCGCCAAAGGCTCACGCGATTATCCGGGACGCATGCTCGTTCCCTCGCCCATACCGCCGATGGAGGGACGCATGCAGCGTTTTGCCCGAATCTGCCGCAACGGAGGTCTGACGATCCCGGCCACCTTCCCGGCCGAAGCGGGCACCATCGTCGTCCCGGCGAATACGCAAACCGAAATCCTGCTCGACAACGACTCGCTGACGACGGCCTACCTGTCGCTGGCATTCAGCGGCGGCAAGGGGTCGCGCATCGCCGTGGGATACGCCGAAGCGCTTTATGTGCCGAACACGGACATGTCGAAAGGAAACCGCAACGAAACGGACGGGAAGAATTTCATCGGCTACGAGGACATCGTACTGCCGGACGGCGGCAGCGACAGGCTTTACACCACGCTGTGGTGGCGGACATGGCGTTACGTCCGGCTGACGATCTCGACCGGCGACGAGCCGCTCGAAATCCGCGATCTGTACGGCACGTTCACAGCCTATCCCTTCGTCCGCGCCTCGCGGTTCGAGGCACCCGGACACGAAAAACTCTCGCGCATACTGGACATCGGCTGGCGGACGGCGCGGCTGTGTGCGAACGAAACCTACATGGACTGCCCCTATTACGAACAGCTGCAATATTTCGGCGATACCCGGATACAGGCCATGATTACGCTCTACAACACCCGGGACGCCCACATGGTACGCAACGCACTGGAACAGGGTCGCCAGTCGATCGTGGCGGACGGTATCACGATGAGCCGCTATCCGTCGGGGCTGCATCAGTTCATCTCCTCGTTCTCGCTCTACTGGATATGCACCGCCCACGACTACTGGCGCTACCGGGGCGACGAATCCTACCTCGAAACGCTGCTGCCCGCTTTCCGGGGCATCCTCTCCTGGTATGAAAAACACCTCAAGGACGACTTCTCGCTCGACTACATTCCCTACTGGTTCTTCGCCGACTGGGCCTCGAACTTCGAGGCGGGCGAACCCTTCCGCGAAGAGAACGGCAATTCGGCTTTCCAGGACCTGCTGTTCGTCACGGGACTCGAAGCAGCCGCCGACATGGAAGAGGCGTTCGGCATAAAAATCTACGGAGAACGCTACCGGGAAATGGCCGGGGCGATCAAAAAGACGATCTCCGACAAATATTGGGACTCGCAACGAGGCCTGTTCGCCGACACACGCGACCGGCGCAACTATTCGCAGCATGTGAACGTGATGGCGATTCTCACCGGAATCGTCGAGGGTGACGAAGCCCGGCAGGTCATGGCCCGCACACTGGAAGACGAAACGCTGACGCAGGCCACGATCTATTTCCGGTACTATCTCAATCAGGCACTCCGGAAAGCCGGACTGGGCGACCGTCTGCTCGACAATATGCAGGTGTGGGACGATCAGCTCGCGCTCGGTCTGAGCACGTGGGCCGAACAGCCCGAGCCCTCTCGCTCGGACTGCCACGCATGGGGAGCCAGTCCCAACATCGAATTTTTCAGGACACTGCTCGGCATCGACAGCGACGCAGCCGGCTTCTCTTCGGTCCGCATCGCTCCCTCGCTCGGCAAGCTGAAAGACGTGTCGGGTTCGATCCCCCACCCGCTGGGCGACGTATCCGTGCGCTATCATGTCGGGAAACGGGGCGAACTCCACGCCGACATATCGCTGCCCGAAACCGTTTCCGGCGTATTCGAATGGCAGGGAAAACGATACGATCTCCGGGGCGGAAACCAAACGCTCACGGTGAAATAAACAACAGGGACGCACGAGCGTTCCCGCAAGGAGGCCGCATTCCGATCGGAATGCGGCCTCC
>UROX01000159.1 GCA_900549685.1 uncultured Alistipes sp. | reverse complement strand
CACAAAAGACTGAAAAGGATGGGATATGAAACAGAGTTGATTCCCGGAATCCCTTCTTTTTGCGCGGCGGCGGCTCGGCTGCGCTCAGGACACCGTGCTCGAACTGAGTCTCGGGCAGTCGCTCGAAAGGGTCCGGCAGCAGAGCAATACGCTCCAGATCGCCGACCGTGCGGTCGAATGGGCGCAGGGCGAACACCAGCGCATCAATGCTTTCTGGTATCCTTCCGTGAATGTATCGGGGGCCTATCTGCATACGGCCTCCCGCATCGAGGTCGAGGAGCCGCTGAACCAGTTCACCGATCCCGTGAAAGATTACGTCCACAACGTGTTGCCCGACGACCAGTTCATCACCGGGATTCTGGACCGCATAGGTTCCTATTCGCTCCGTTTTCCGCTGGCACCGCGCGATATGGCCACGATCGACGCCAATATCACATGGCCGGTGTTCACGGGCGGCAAACGCATTTATGCCGGCCGGATGGCCAAGACGATGATCGAGGCGGCCCGGGTGAACCGCGAGCAGGTCGGTGCGCAGGTACAGACTTTGCTCGTGGAGAGTTATTTCGCCCTGCGGCTCGGTCTGCGTGTGGTCGAGGTCCGCGAACAGACCTGTCGGGCGCTGGAGCAGCATTATCGCGATGCGTTGAAGCTCGAAGCCCAAGGCATGATCAATAAGGCGGAGCGACTCTTCGTCCAGGTCAGCAGGGACGAGGCCCTGCGGGAACTCGATGCGGCGAAAGAAGATCTGGATGTCGCCCGCAATGTGCTCCGGACGATGATCCGGGTCGATTCGCTCGTCGAGATCGATCCTGTCACCCCGCTTTTCATTCACGATACGCTGCCTCCGGAGAGTCATTTCAAGGCGGTGTCCCGGCAGGAGAATCATGCTGTGATGCAGCTCCGGCTGCAAGGCGAAGCTGCCGAGGACGAGCTGCGGATGAGCAAGACCGCCTATGCACCCGTCGTAGCCCTGTTCGGCAAACATACGCTCTATTCGCACGGCATACAGAAAAATCTGGTGCCGAGGACGGTTTTCGGCGTGGGACTGACGTGGAATCTGTTCGACGGGTTCGACCGGGAGAAGAAGATCCGGCAGGCCCGCATCGCCCGGCAGTCGCTCGGACTGAGCGAGCAGAAGGCTGCGGACGACGTCGATGTGGGCGTGGACAAGCTGTATGCCCAGATGCGTAACGCGCTCGGCGACCTCCGGACACTCGAAACGACAATCGAACTGAACGAAGAGCTGGTGCGCATGCGTCGCAAGGCTTTTGCCGAGGGGATGGCTACCTCGACCGAGGTCGTGGATGCCGAAACTATGCTTTCCAAAGCCCGTATCGCCGCCCTGCTGGCTTTTTACCGTTACGATGCGGCGCTGGCCAATCTGCTTTCGCTGTGCGGTACGCCCGGGGAGTTCGAGCGTTACAGCCGCAGCGGGCGGACGGAAGAGAATCTTTTTACATCCCGTTCCGGGGCGGTTCCCGTTCCGGATGGGGTGAACGATTGAATACGATACCCATTATGGAAAAAACGAAAAAGTACCTCGCTGTCTCCTTCGTCGTCGTGCTGGTGGCCGTCGCGGTCGTCTCCATCGTCGGAATGGCGCTTACCCGCCGCAATCCCATCGTCCTGCAGGGGCAGGTCGAAGCCACGCAAATCCGTATTTCGGGCAAGCTGCCCGGCCGCATCGACCGCTTTCTCGTCGTCGAGGGACAGAATGTCCGCCGGGGCGATACGCTCGTGGTGATCAATAGTCCCGAGGCCTGGGCCAAGTACGATCAGGTCAATGCGCTGGAGAACGTGGCCGTCTACCAGAACCGGAAGATCGACGACGGGACCCGCCGTCCGGTCGTCGAGTCGCTGAAACAGATGTGGAACAAGGCCAAGTCGGATCTCCAGCTCGCCGAGACGACCTATGCGCGCATCGAGTCGCTCTACCGCGACAGTGTCGTCACCTCGCAGCGTCGCGATGAGGTCGAAGCGCTCTACCGGGCCGCACAGGCCAACGAGCGGGCTGCCTACGAACAGTACCGGATGGCGGAGGAAGGTGCGCAGAAACAGGACCGCGAGAGCGCCCGTTCGCTGGTCGAGGCGGCCCGCGGTGCGGTCAGCGAAGTGACGGCCCTGTTGCAGGACGCCCATCTGACGGCTCCCGAGTCGGGACAGATCGCCGCCGTCTATCCCGAGCGGGGCGAACTGGTCGGGGCGGGAACGCCCATTATGAGTCTGGTCGTGCTCGAAGACGCGCATGCGGTACTGAACGTGCGTGAGGACCTGATGCCCCGTTTCCGTATGGGCGGAACGTTTCGGGGCGACGTGCCGGCTCTCGATAAGAAAGACATTGTGTTCAAGATCAATTACATCAGTCCGCTGGGCAGCTACGCCACGTGGCGCTCGACCAAACAGGCCGGCAGCTACGATCTGCGCACGTTCGAGCTGCACGCCGTCCCCGAATCGCCGGTCGAGGGGCTGCGTCCGGGTATGTCGATACTGGTCGATCTCAGCAAACAATCCTAAGCGATGGAACAGACGCGCGGATCTTTCGCCGGTGTGTTCCGGCGCGAACTCCGGAGGATGACCTCGCGCCGGCTCTATTTCGGCGTTTGTGTCGTGCTGCCGCTGTTCTGCGTTTTCTTCATGGCGACGATTTTCGGTTCGGGCCGCATGGAGAATATCCCCGTCGGCGTGGTCGATCTCGACTGCACGGCCACTTCGCGCCAGGTCGTGCGCACGATCGAAAGCGTGCCGACCTTCCGGGTGACGCGGCATTTCGCCGACGAGGAATCGGCCCGCGAGGCCACGGTGCGGAAAGAGATCTACGGCTATCTGGTCATTCCTTCCCGGTTCGAGACCGATCTGGGGAGCGGCCGGGGCGCGACGCTCGCTTATTATTATCATTATGCGCTGTTGAGCGTGGGCAGCGAGATCCGGGGCGCTTTCGAGACGGTGCTGCAACCTTTGTCGATGACTCCCATCGTCACCCAGGCCGTGGCGCTCGGTGTGGAAGAGGAGGCGGTCGAGAGCTTTCTCGTGCCGGTCGTTTCCCAGAGTCATCCGCTTTACAATCCCGATCTGGACTATTCCGTCTACCTGAGCCAGCCTTTCTTTTTCGTGTTGTTCCAGATTCTGATCCTGCTCGTCACCGTCTATGCGCTGGGCAGCGAGATCAAGTTCCGGACGTGGGATGCCTGGCTCCGCTCGGCGGGCATGAATATATTCAAGGCCGTGACGGGTAAGCTGCTGCCCTATACGGTGATATTCATAGCGATAGGCGTATTCGCCGATTATGTCCTGTTCGGCGTGTTGCGTATCCCGTTTTCGTGCGGATTCTGGCCGCTGAATCTCAATATGGCTCTTTTCGTCGTGGCGACCCAGTGTCTGGCCGTTTTCCTGTTCTCGCTCTTTCCCGCTATCGGCATCGTCATCAGCGCCGTGTCGATGGTCGGTTCGCTCGGCGCCACGCTTTCGGGCGTGACGTTCCCCGTTCCGTTCATGTACAAGCCGGTCTATTACGCCTCATTCCTGTTTCCCGTACGCCATTTCGTTGAGATCAACCAGAATCTGCTTTACAGCGACGCGGGGTTCGCCGTTTCGTGGCAGAGCGTCGCGGCTTTGCTGCTGTTTCTGCTGTTGCCTCTGCCGGTTCTTCCTCACCTCGAAAAAGCCATTCTCAGCCGCCGTTATGAAAACATCGAATAAACACGGTCGCATCGCCGCCGTCATCGCTTCCGAGGTTCGTACCATTTTTACGAACTATTCCATCCTGCTCGTGCTGGCAGGCGGAATCTTCGTGTACGGTCTGCTGTACAATTATATGTATGCGCCCAATCTGATCCGTCACGCGCCCGTCGTCGTCGTCGATCGCTCCCACAGCGCACTGAGCCGCGAGTATGCGCGGCTGCTCGATGCCGCTCCTCAGGTCGAGGTACGGACTGCCGGGGCGGGTTTCCCCGAAGCGAGGAGGATGATGACCCGCGGAGAGGCCGTGGGGATCGTCTATCTGCCCTCCGATTTCGACGATAGGGTCAATCGGGGCGAAGAGTCCGTTTTCATCCTGTACGGGTCTACCGAGGCGTTTCTCTATTACGAGGCGTTGCAGGAAGCCGTCACGGGCGCCATGCTGGAACTCGACGGACGCTGCCGTCCGCAGATGCTCGTTTTCCTGCCGCAGCAGGCCGTCATGCCTGTCACGCAGACACCTGCCATGACGATTTCGGGCACTGCGCTCTACAATCATACGGGCGGATACGGAAGCTACCTGATTCCGGCCGTGCTGATGATTATCATCTTTCAGACGCTGCTCATGGTCATCGGCATGATCGGGGGAGGGGAGCGTGCCACGGGTTCGATCCGGCGTTTCGCCGCCTGCGGTCTGTCGTGGGGCGGTATGGCTCGCGTGGTAGCCGGCAAGACTTTCGTCTATTACATGCTTTATGCGCTGTTCTCCATCTTTCTGCTCGGCCTGCTGCCGGTGCTTTTCAGTCTGCCCGACATCGGGGACAAATACCGGATCGCGATGCTGATGATTCCCTATCTGATGGCCACTTCGTTTTTCGGTCTGGCCGCCACCGTGTTTTTCACCGATTCGGAGGCGCCGGTGCTGATGATCGCTTTTTTCTCGGTGGGACTCATCTTCCTCTCCGGCGTCTCCTATCCGCTGGAGCTGATGCCGTGGTACTGGAAAGCCGCCCATTTCGTTTTTCCTGCGGCTCCCGGCACGCTGGCTTTCATCAAGCTCAATTCGATGGGAGCGTCGATGGCCGATATACGGACCGAGTACCTCACGCTGTGGGTCCAATGCGCCGTTTATTTCGTGCTGGCATGTATGGCCTACCGGAGAAACGTGGCCCTGGCGCTGCGGACGGACGGATTCCTGTCGGACCGTTCCCTGCCCGACAAATGCGGAGAGACGGCGCGGTAGCGTTTCGGTGCGGCACCTGAGGAAAAACGAGACGGTCGCACCTTTCGGTATACTCCGGTTTCGGTTGCGTATGGCTTGGGGGGCAAAGGTGGCGGTGCGAAAAGTGGCGGCAGCGACAAATTATAGCAGAATCCCGTATCGAAATTTATCGCTGCGTTCTTCGTCGGGCGGGGCCGAGACCGTACATCCGGTTGCGATCCCGTACCGTCGTGGCAGGAGGTGCGGACTGCGGTTTGGCCCTTCGCCGGGCGGCATTCCCTTTCGGTCTGCCGGGTGTCCGGCCGAACGGCGACGACAAAAGATCGCGGCGAACCTTTGCATAATCGGGGAAAAAGTTTACCTTTGTGTCCGAATTTTCGGATGGTCGGACCGGGCCGTGTTCCGTGCGGACGAACAGTCCGGCCGGTGACCGCCACAGCTCGCCGGCGGAAACGTTTCAAACGTTTTCATCCGTCTTCCGAAAACAGGGACCCATAGCTCAGTTGGTTAGAGCAGCGGACTCATAATCCGAAGGTCGTGGGATCATGCCCCTCTGGGTCCACTCACTTTTTAAGAAAAAAGCCTCGATTTC
>UROX01000158.1 GCA_900549685.1 uncultured Alistipes sp. | reverse complement strand
ATGCTTTGGCGTCTTTCGTGTTTTTGCGGCGGATCAGATCGTAAGCGATCGGGGTAGCCGTGAAGACCGACGAATAGGTACTGATGATGACCCCGAAGAGGAGGGCGAATACGAATCCGCGGATCACTTCGCCGCCGAACAGGAAAATGGAGAGCAATACGACCAGCGTCGTTCCCGAGGTATTGATCGTACGGCTCAGGGTCGAGTTGATGGCATTATTGATGTTTTCCTTGATGTCGCGTTTCGGATAGAGCGTCTGGTATTCGCGGATACGGTCGAAGATCACCACCTTGTCGTTGATCGAATAACCGATGATCGTTAGGATGGCGGCGATGAACGATTGATCGACCTCGAGGTTGAAGGGCAGCACGCCGTGCAGCAGCGAGAACAGACCGATCGTGAAGATCGCGTCCAGTGCCAGCGACACCACGCTGCCGACACCCCACTGCCAGCGTTTGAACCGGATGATGATGTAGAGCGCGATGGCCAGCAGGCTGAACAGAACGGCGATGACCGAATTGACCTTGATGTCGTGGGCTACGCTGGGACCTACCTTGTCGGAGCTGATGATACCGACGGGGTTCTGGGCCGTCGTCACGAATTCGGCTTCGGTGAGCGGCTGGGCCATCAGCGGAGAAAGCGCTTTGTAGAGCATGGCATCGATTTCGCCCGTTACGTTGTCGCCTTCGTCATCGTATTTGTACTGCGTAACGATACGCATCTGGTTTTCGGGACCGTACTGTTTCACTTCGTAGCTGCTGTTGGCATCGTCGAAGACAGTGCTGAGTGCTTCGCGGACTTCGGTGGCGGTTACGTTGCGGTCGAAACGGACCACGTAGGCACGTCCTCCGGAGAAATCCACCCCGTAGTTGAGTCCGCGCACGGCCAGCGAGCCAATCGTGAGGAGCAGCATGGCGGCCGAAAGGATATAGGTGACTTTACGTTTGTCGATGAAATTGAATTTCGTATTGGCGAGGAAGTTTTCGGTGAACCGGTTCGAGAAGGTGATCTTCCTTTCGCGGTTCAGCATGCCGACGAAAATCAGACGGGTAATCAGGATCGCGGTGAAGAGCGAGGTGATGATACCGATGATGAGCGTCGTGGCGAAGCCCTGTACGGGACCCGTACCGAAGATGAACAGTACGATACCGGTGATGAGCGTCGTGACGTTACCGTCGATGATGGCGGACATGGCGTTCTTGTACCCTTCGGTCACGGAGAGGGCCAGGCCCTTACCCATGCGCAGTTCCTCTTTGATACGTTCGTAGATGATGACGTTCGCATCGACGGCCATACCCATCGTCAGCACGATACCGGCGATACCGGGCAGCGTCAGTACGGCGCCGAACGATACCAGCACGCCGAACAGGAAGAACAGGTTGCAGATCAGAGCGATGCTTGCTACGATACCGGCTTTGTTGTAGTAGAAGATCATGTAGAGAAGCACCAGCACGAAGGCCAGAATGAACGACATCATACCGGCAGTGATGGATTCCTGACCCAGTGACGGACCTACGACGGTATCCTGCGTGATGCGGGCGGGGGCGGGAAGTTTACCGGATTTGAGCACGTTGGCCAGGTCGCGGGCTTCGTTGATGGTGAAGTTGCCCGTGATGGAAGACTGGCCGCCGGAGATTTCGCCATTGACCACAGGGGCCGAGTAGACGTAACCGTCGAGAACGATGGCGATGCACTGTCCTACGTTGTCGGCCGTCATGCGTGCCCAGGTGCGGGCGCCGGATGCGTTCATCGACATCGATACGCGGGCGCCTGCTCCGTGCTGTTCGTATTCTTCGCGGGCATCCACTACGGCACCTCCGTCGAGGGGAGCCTTACCGTCGCGCGTATTGGCCTTGATGGCGAAGAGTTCGAAGACCGATTCTTTCTGGTCGATGGGTTTCACTCCCCACATCAGTTTGAGATCGCGGGGCAGAAGCGCTTTGACCTGCGGCAGGTTCAGGTAGCGGTTCACGGCAGCCGTGTCGAAAGACAGGGCGCGGCCGATGACCGGACCGTTGCCTACGTTACCGTACTGGTCGGCTACGGGACTGAGTTTGGCGAAGAGCGGGAAACGGGCGGCCAGCGCGGCATCGTCGGCCGTCGCATCGGGCTGCAGACTGTCGAGTTTGGCGATCAGCGAGGCATCTTCGGCCGCGGCTTCTACGGCCGCTTCGGCATCTTCAGTAGTGATAGCGGCTGCCGTCGTGTCGGCTGTTGCCGCCTGTCCTGCTTCTTCGAGGTCTTTGATGACCTGATTGGCCTGAACGAGGGCAGGATAGATTTCTTCGTTATTGTACGTGAGCCAGAATTCGAGGCTGGCCGTTCCCTGCAACAGCTTGCGGACACGTTCGGGTTCTTTCACACCCGGAAGTTCGACCAGGATACGTCCCGAATTTTCGAGGCGCTGGATGTTGGGCTGCGTTACGCCGAAACGGTCGATACGGCTGCGGAGCACCTTGAACGAGTTCTCGATCGCTCCGTCGGCCTGAGTGCGCAGAATCCTGATGACTTCGGCGTTGGAGCTGTTGGGCGTGATCTGTTCGCGCAGTTCGGGCGTATTGAAGATATGGCTCAACCGGCCTCCGTCGGAGATCTTCTCATAGGCTTCGGCGAAGAGCGTGATGTAGTCGCTCGTGCTGCTTTTCTGGGCTTCGCGGGCTGCGGCGAGCGCCTGATTGAAAACAGGGTCCTTGCTGTCGTTGGAGAGGGCGCGCACGACGTCTTCGACCGAAATCTCGAGCATGACGTTCATACCGCCGCGCAGGTCGAGACCCAGGTTGATCTCTTTCTCCTTGCATTCCTTGTAGTTGAACTTGATGAACCCGAGGTTGTAGACCGTTTCGGCCTTGACCGAATCCAGATAGTTCTGTTCCTTGACGGCATCGCCGGCCGCGTACTCGGCCGCCTTCTTTTCGACACGTTGCGTGACGAATGTAAACGAAAGCTGATAGGCACAAGCGATCGCAAGCGCGATGGCCAACAGCTTCAGTGCACCTTTGTTCTGCATGTTGATTTAGGTTAATTATTTTATTTCGAATTATTTCTTATCCGGCTGCGATAAACGCATTTGAATCGCAAACTTACACATTTTTTCGCTAAATACAACATATCGTCCGGCTCAACCGTTAATTTTGTCAAGGTGCTCTGGCATTTTCGATTCCGGGCCGTATCTTTGTCGCCGGCCCGTTCGCAGGTCGCTGCGTAAGGATTCCGGCGGGGATGCGGGAAGGTCCGGCGGAGGGGCGGCGTCCATTGCGGCGGCGTTGCTGCGGAACGGATGCGGGCGACAAACGGTAAAATCCTATGGAACAGCTATCGACAGATAAATTCTTTTTGCTCCGGATGCTCGAGGACTATCTTTCCGGAGCCGGGATGAGTCCGGCGCTTTCGAAGGCTTCGGCCTTGATGGCGGCCTGTCTGCTGCTGGGGCTGATGGCGTGGCTGCTGGATCGGATCGGCACCCGCATCGTGCTGGCGGTTATCCGCAAGGCGGTGAAGAAGACCGAGACGCTCTGGGACGATTATCTGTTGCAGCGCAAGTTCTTCCCCCGTCTTATAGAGTTCGTTACGGCGGCTTTGCTGCTGGCTTTCGTGCATGTGATCTTCAGGGGATACGACACTGCGCTCATTGCGGGGATCGAGGTCCTGCTGCGGATCTACATGACCGTCGTGGGCGCGCTGATCGTGGCTGCGGCGCTCAATGCCGTGAACGACATTTACGATGCCCGTCCGGAGGCGCGGCGCAAGTCGATCCGGGGGTACATCCAGACGGCGAAGATCGTCGTCTATGTGATTTGCGGCATCCTCATCGTGGCTATTCTCATCCGTAAGGACCCGACGGACCTGCTGCTCGGACTGGGGGCTTCGGCCGCGTTCGTGTCGCTGGTGTTCAAGGATACGATTCTGGGGTTCGTCGCTTCCATCCAGCTCTCGGCGCAGGACATGATTCGGCCCGGCGACTGGATCGAAATGCCGTCCAAAGGGGCGGACGGGAATGTCTGCGAGATCAATGTGAACAGCGTGAAAGTGCGCAACTGGGACAATACGATGACGATGATCCCGATCTATTCGCTCGTTTCGGAGGCGTTCACCAACTGGCGCAACATGGAGGAGGGGGCCGGAAGGCGTTTCCGGCGTCCGTTGCCCGTCGATCTGACGAGCGTTGCCGTGCTTTCGCCGGAACGGATCGCCGAAATCGCGGCCGCTCCGGCGGTCGCTCCGCTGGCCTCCCGCATGATCGAACTCGAAAAGGAGTCCAATACCAGTTCTTTCTCGACCAATCTGGGGCTGTTCCGCTGTTATGCGGAGGCCTATCTGCAACAGCATCCGTACATCGCCCGCGGCATGACGATTCTCGTGCGCTATCTGCCTGTGGCCGAAAACGGACTGCCGCTCGAGTTGTATGCTTTCACGTCGGAAAAATCGTTCCCGGTATACGAACGGATCGTCGCCGATATTCTCAACCATCTTTTCGCCGTGATGCCGTCTTTCGGACTCCGGCTCTTCCAGCGTCCCGCGACCTCCGGATTCGTTGCACAGGACGGGACGGCCCGGTCGTGACGGATTCCGGCCGGAGGTTTCTCGCGTTCGGATATGCGGTTGTCCGGATTGCACGGAGTATCGTCCTCGTGCCGGACGCAGGGCTGTGTAGGGAACGAACGGGGGCGTCCGATCATTGACCGGACGCCCCTGTTCGTCTATCGTTTTCCTCTAAATAAGGTCGGCGAGGCGTTACGCTTCGGCACGTTGCTCGGCGATGATCCGCATGGCGCATTCGAAGATCGCCGTGTCGTCCAGCGTCACGACTCCTCCGTCCGGCCCTTTCTCGAAATGGATGCCGGCCGGGCATCCGCCCGCTTCGAAATGGCGTCCGCCGAAGTAATTCCGTACGTAATCCACATCCAGATTCAGTTCGTCTGCAATGCGCTGCGAACTGCCGCTGGGCAGTTTGTCCTTGATTCGACGCAGCTCGTTAAATGTAATCACCATAATACCTGAGATTTAGTTTGTATTCGACGAAATTCGGCCATCTTTCTCCCTCGCTGTATCCGTCCAGTCCTAAAAATAAATAAAACAAATGTCAATTCAAAGCGGGTATTCCGAAATTTTCATAAAACCGACTTTTTATCGCCTTCGGGTCGGACGAAATGTCAGTCGGAGTGTCATTGTGACCGGTTCGAAGGATCGCTTTGGCAGAATGGTGCGTAAAATCGTCCGTTCGGACCGCTTGGCATAATGATTGAAGATTCTCCGGCCGAAACCATTCGAACAATAACGAATTAAAAACGATAACGATTATGGGAAAAATCATTGGCATCGACCTCGGAACGACGAACTCGTGCGTGGCCGTAATGGAAGGCAACGAACCGGTTGTGATACCCAACAGCGAGGGACGGCGCACGACGCCTTCCATCGTGGCATTTGCGGACAACAACGAACGCAAGGTGGGCGATCCGGCCAAACGTCAGGCCATCACCAACCCCAAACGGACGATCACGTCGATCAAACGTTTCATGGGCGAGACCTATGACAAAGTGGGCAAGGACATCGAACGTTCGGCCTATACCGTCGTGCGCGGCGACCACAACA
>UROX01000157.1 GCA_900549685.1 uncultured Alistipes sp. | reverse complement strand
GACGGCTGACAGACCTGATCGGTTCCCTCTGTGACCTGACCTCCGGCTCCGGAGACAAGGGAACTCCCATTGTATTTATCCAGGGACTTGTTTTAACGACGGTCATGGTGTTTTTTGTGCAGCATACATTGGCGGAGACTCGTTCGACGTATGGGGATGGCTTGAAATGAGATTTCGAGAGTCCGGATATGAGGACGACTCGAAGAGGTGCGGACGGAGAGGTTTGTATTTGAAATCGGAACGGTCGTTCCGTTTCGGACCGTTTTCGAAGTTCTTCGGAACAGCTCTGCGTTTTGACAATTGGAGCAAAAGCCGCTATCTTTGCCGCAGCAATCGGGAATTCGTTTTGTCGGTACCCCTACGGGCGCGAAGACGGGCGATTTTCCGAACCATTTCGAAACCGTAACCGATGTATTTCCGCCCTCCGAAATTTATTCGCCGGATGTTTCCGTCGCTGGTCTGGTCGATGCCCGAAACCGATTCGGTCTATCTGACCTTCGACGACGGTCCTACACCCGGCGTGACCGAATTCATTCTCGACCGGTTGGCCGAGTACGATGCGAAGGCTACGTTTTTCTGTCTGGGCAAGAATGCCGAGCAGCATCCGCATCTTTTCCGGATGATCGTCGATGGGGGACATCGCATCGGCAACCATACGTACAGCCACCAGAAAGGATGGAGTATGAGTCTGGAGCGTTATCTGGAAGACGTGGATTTCGCCAACGGCCTGCTGCGGACCGATCTGTTCCGGCCGCCTTACGGCCGCATCACGCCTTCGCAGGCCCGGCGCATCAGCGAACGGTACAACATCGTGATGTGGGATGTGTTGAGCCGCGATTACAGCCAGCTCGTTTCGCCCCGCACCTGTCTGCACAACGTGACGAAGCACGTCAGAGGCGGCTCGATCGTCGTGTTCCACGATTCGGTCAAATCGTTCCGCAATATGCGTTATGCCCTGCCCCGCACGTTGGAGTATCTCAAGGAAAAGGGACTGAAATGTTCCGCTATCGAATTGTAGACGATGAACGGGAAAAAGAATATAATCGTGGCCGTCACGGGAGCGAGCGGCTCGATCTACGGACGCCTGTTGTGCGAACAGCTTGCGACGGCGGACGGAGTGGGCGAAATCGCGCTCATCGTAACGGACAACGGGCGCCGGGTGGCGGCTTTCGAGGACTCCGACGCGTGGATGGCTGATCCCCGCTTCACGCTTTACGACAACGCCGATCTGTTCGGCGCTCCCGCTTCGGGTTCGGCCCGGTACGATGCGATGGCGGTGGTGCCCTGTTCGATGGGCATGGCGGGCCGCATCGCCTCGGGCGTGTCGGACGATCTGGTTTCCCGGGCCGCCGACGTGATGCTCAAGGAAAGACGTCCGCTGGTGCTGGTCACGCGCGAAACGCCGTTCAGTACCATCCATCTGCGGAACCTGACGACGCTTTCCGAATGCGGGGCGGTCGTTTGTCCGGCCTGTCCCTCTTTCTATTCGCATCCCTCGGACATCGAATCGCTCTGCGGGACGGTCGTCGAACGGGCCGTCGGTCTGCTGGGCGTCCGCATTCCGCATTTCCGGTGGGGTGCGCCGGAAGAGGGAAAAATCCGCGAATAATGCTTATCTTTGTCTCCGGAGGAGGCTTCGGGCCTCTTCTCCGATCCGTCCGATGAAAGATATTCGCAACATAGAGACCGACCTCGATTTCGAGAACAAGATCCGTCCGCAGGAGCTTAAAACCTTCAGCGGACAGAGCAAGATCGTCGATAACCTGACCGTGTTCATCAAGGCGGCTCTCATGCGCGGCGAGGCGCTGGACCATGTGTTGTTGCACGGACCTCCGGGACTCGGCAAGACGACGCTGGCCGGCATCATCTGCAACGAGATGGGGGCTTCGCTCAAAATGACTTCCGGACCGGTCCTCGACAAGCCCGGCGATCTGGCGGGCCTGCTGACGAACCTCGGCGAGGGCGATGTGCTGTTTATCGACGAAATCCACCGCCTCAGCCCGATTGTCGAGGAGTACCTCTACTCGGCGATGGAGGACTACAAGATCGACATCATGCTTGATAAGGGACCCAGTGCGCGGTCCATTCAGATCGAGCTGAATCCTTTCACGCTGATCGGTGCGACGACCCGCAGCGGGCTGCTGACCTCTCCGCTCAGAGCCAGGTTCGGCATACAGTGTCATCTGGAGTATTACGACGGCGATGTGTTGAGCGGTATCGTCAAGCGTTCGGCTTCGATTCTCGACATCCCTATCGACGACCGTGCGGCCCGCGAAGTGGCGCTCCGGAGCCGGGGTACGCCGCGTATCGCCAACGCGCTGCTGCGCCGGGTAAGGGATTTCGCCATGGTCAAGGGTGGAGGCCGCATCGACCTCGAAATCACGCGCTATGCGCTCGATGCGCTCAACATCGACGCCCGCGGGCTGGACCGCATGGACAACAAGATCCTGCGCACGATCATCGACAAGTTCGGCGGCGGTCCGGTCGGACTGGGCACGATTGCCACGGCGGTAGGCGAAGATACCGGTACGATCGAAGAAGTCTACGAACCTTTCCTCATCAAAGAGGGTTTCCTCAAACGGACACCCCGGGGCCGCGAGGCTACCGAACTGGCCTATGCCCATCTGGGCGCGATTCCTCCCGCACGGCAGGACACGTTGTTCTGATTCCTAAGCCTCGCCGTTGATCAGACTCATCGCTATTTTGGCCTCTTCCGACTGGGGTTCGGGTAGCCGGATGGGACCCAGTACGGCCTCGTACCGTTCGATATTCTCCTTGAGCGAGAGCAACAGCCGTTTGGCATGTTCCGGAGCCAGAATCAGGCGGCTCTGTACTTTCGCTTTGGGCACTCCGGGCATCATGCGGATAAAATCCAGTACGAATTCCGAGGTCGAATGGGAGATGATGCAAAGGTTGGCATATTCTCCCATGGCCGTTTCTTCGCCGAGTTCGATGTCGATTTCTTTCGACCGTTCGTGTTGCGCCATCGTGTGTATGTTTTTCAATTTTTTCAAAGGTACGCAAACCGAAGGCTCGGAAAACGGTCCTCTGTGGAGAATTATTCTCCTTTTATTAACATTTCCCGATCCGTATCCGGATTTTCCGCAAAGGTTTCGGGGCGAAAATATCCGTCCTGTATGCCGGCGGATGCTTCTGCCGACCGGGATCGGACGGGACCGATGCAAAAAGGGCGCCGGAAATGGTCCGACGCCCTCGGGTTCGTTTTTCTGCCGGGGAAATATCCCGCCGGCGGTCTATCCGCATTTGGAGTATCCGCAACTCATGCAGACCGGACAACTGTTCTGGTAGACCAGTGTCTCCTGTCCGCAGTTGGGGCATTTTTCCTTGGCTTTGGTGCCGTTGGCGATGTATTGTTTGAGCGCCCGGGCCACGCCGTTTTTCCACGTGTTGATGCTTTCGCTGTCGAGGTGGAGCGATCCGATGAGCGTCACGACATCCAGAATCGGCATGCCGTTGCGCAACACGCCGGAGATGAGCTTGGCGTAGTTCCAGAACTCTTCGTTGAACAGACGGGAGATGCCTCCTACCGTGTTCGTGTAGCCGTATTTGTCCTTGTAGCGGAAGTCGTACCGTTTGTTGCCGTCGGCGTCCGTGACTTTGAAAATGACGCCTTTCTTGATCTTCTTGGGGATGAACATGGCGTCCTCCTCGATCTTGCCCGTGAAGATTTCGTAGGGCCGGCCGTTGTATATGCCGACGAATGCGATCCAGTCCTCCTCGCCGTTCTTGAACCGCACGATGTCGGCCGTCAGTTCGATGGGACGTTTGAGGGGCGGACGGTATCCGCCTTCTGCCGAGGCGGTCTCCTCGGCCGCTTTGCCTGCCTTTTTCTTCTTCTTGGTCTCGACGAGCACGCCGGCGCGCGATCCGTCGCGATAGACGGTGACGCCTTTGCAACCGTGCTGCCATGCGGTCAGATAGACCTTGCCGACCAGCTCTTCGGTCGCTTCGTTAGGCAGATTGACCGTGACGGAGATGGAGTGATCCACCCATTTCTGGATGGCGCCCTGCATCTCGACCTTGCTTACCCAGTCGATGTCGTTGGCCGTGGCCTTGTGGTAGGGCGACAGAGCGACCAGCTTTTCGATTTCGGCCATCGGCATGTTTTTCACCTCTTCGATGTCGTAACCGTTCACTTCCAGCCATACGAGGAACTTGTGGTGGAACACGTTATATTCTTCCCACGAGTCGCCCACTTCGTCCACGAAGGTCACTTTCACGTCCTTGTCGCCCGGATTGACTTTCCTGCGGCGGGTGTAGACGGGCCGGAACACGGGTTCGATACCCGAGGTGGTCTGCGACATGAGGCTGGTGGTTCCCGTCGGGGCGATCGTCAGCATGGCGATGTTCCGTCGGCCGTATTCGGCCATTTCGTCGTACAGCGCCGGATCGGCCTCGCGGATGCGGGCGATCATCGGGTTGCCGGCTTCGCGTGCAGTGTCATAGAGCGGGAAGGCGCCGCGTTCGCGGGCCAGCCGGACGGAAGTACGGTAGGCTTCCAGAGCCAGCGTTTTCTGGATTTTCACGGCGAAATCGGTCGCTTCGGCGGTGCCGTAGCGCAGACCCAGTGCGGCCAGCGTATCGCCTTCGGCCGTGATGCCGAGACCGGTACGTCGGCCCTGAAGGGCTTTTTCGCGGATTTTTTCCCACAAACTCAGTTCGACGTGGCGGATGTCCTCGTCCTCAGGGTCTTTGGCGATCTTTTCGATGATGAGTTCGATTTTTTCGAGCTCCAGATCGATGATATCGTCCATCATGCGCATGGCATAACCGACATGCTCCCTGAATTTATCGAAGTCGAACGAGGCTTCCGGCGTAAAAGGTTTGTCCACATAACCGTACAGGTTCATGGCCAGCAGCCGGCAGCT
This sequence comes from uncultured Alistipes sp., assembly GCA_900549685.1. Classification (GTDB taxonomy): domain Bacteria; phylum Bacteroidota; class Bacteroidia; order Bacteroidales; family Rikenellaceae; genus Alistipes_A. The sequence continues at coordinate 831 of UROX01000157.1, read as the reverse complement.
GTCGTACGGACAGAGCGGAATCTCGCCGCAGGGGTTGGTCGATACGGTCCGGAACCCCTCGTCGGCATAACAGTCGGGAACCGATTCGCGCAGAATCGTGTCCCAGAACAGAATGCCGGGTTCGGCCGATTTCCATGCGTTGTGCACGATCTTGTTCCACAACGCTTTGGCGTCGATGTCCTTTTCGTATTGCGGATGTTCGGAGCCGATGGGGAACTGCTGGTGGTATTTGCGTTCATCGATGACGGCCTGCATGAACTCGTCGTCGATCTTGATCGACACGTTGGCGCCGGTCACCTTACCCGTCTCGACTTTGGCGTCGATGAAGTTTTCGGCGTCGGGGTGCTTGATCGACAGCGACAGCATCAGTGCGCCGCGCCGTCCGTCCTGCGCTACTTCGCGCGTGGAGTTCGAGTAGCGTTCCATGAACGGAACGATGCCCGTCGAGGTGAGCGCGCTGTTGAGCACGGGACTTCCCGTCGGCCGGATATGCGACAGGTCGTGTCCCACGCCTCCGCGGCGTTTCATAAGCTGCACCTGTTCTTCGTCGATACGGATGATTCCGCCGTAGGAGTCGGCCGGATTGCGGTGTCCGATCACGAAACAGTTCGACAGCGAGGCGATCTGAAGGTTGTTGCCGATCCCGGTCATCGGTCCGCCCTGCGGGATCAGGTAACGGAATCCTTCGAGCAGGCCGTACACCTGTTCGGCGCTCATCGGTTCGGGATAGCGTTTTTCGATACGTTCGATTTCGCTCGCTATTCGGCGGTGCATCTGCTCGGGAGATTTTTCATAGATTTTCCCCATCGAATCCTTCAGGGCATATTTGCT
>UROX01000156.1 GCA_900549685.1 uncultured Alistipes sp. | reverse complement strand
CCGTGCGGGTGCAAAGCGCCGTGTGGCGAACAGACCGACGATGGCGTAGACGGTATAATAGCAGCTCATCGCGCCGATCAGGCCGTACAACGAGAAATCGGCAGGACTCAACGTTAGACTGTCGCCGAGTTCGGTGATGTGTCCCTTGCGGTCGATCAAACAATTCCCGCCCTTGGTCAATTCGCCATACGCCACGCCTGCATGGTATGTACCCGCGGTCTCGACTTCGGGCAATCGGAATACTTCCGTACCTTTGCGGTCGATGGCGACCAATCCGCTGTCGGGCAGGGCGACGAAAGCCAGCCCATCCGAAAAAAAGGTTGCCGAGACGTATTTCGGTTCGATCGCATAACTGCCGGACGGATCGATATACCCGTATCGCAGCGAACTTTTGTCTCGTACCAAAGCCAGTCCGTCGTGGAACATTTCGGCCGAGGCGAAACGTCCGGGAAGTTCTTCCCCGGTTCGGACATCGACAAAAGCAAAGTCGTCGGCCACCGTCTCCATCGGGTAAAGGTAGTCGGGATCGGGAACGATTCCCTTTCCCTTTTCGGTCGAATGGTCGCCGCAAGCACACAGCAGGCAAGCACTTGCCAAGAACAGGTAAAATTTTCTCATAGTTAGTGGGATAAATGTGCCCGTCCCTCGGCATAGATTAATATTCTATAATAAAAAGCGTGGGACAGTACCTTTTATCTGCTCAGAGGTCTACCACAACCTGCACTCAAATAAACGAGTAAAGCCCACGTTTCCGTGAGCGTTTACGCTTTACTCTTGAGTGCTTTCGAAGGTGGTAGTTTCTGAGCAAGAATAAAAGCTAACGCTTTTTATATTTTATTTATGTCCCAAATTATCTGTTTATGCCATAGGCGATACAAATTGTTCGTTCTCTGCAAATATAGCGATTACGGAGTAATATGCAATAATATTGGATGAATCGGTACGACGCGTCTTTCGATTTGCCGAATTTCGGCTCTTTGAAATCGCGTCAAAACGTGTGATCGCCTTGTCCGGGTGCTTTCTAACGACTACCGGCCGCCCGTGTGATGTGGGCGGCCGGCATGCGGTTCTGGAAAACTGCGCAGAGGCGTATCGGTCGGTTATTGCGCCAGATTCCAAGAAGTTACCGTCGCGGGGCTTTCGGTGTTCATCTCCACGACGAGGGTTTCTCCGGGATCGATCCACAGGTGGTTGTCCGACAGATCGAGCCGGTCGGCTTCGCCGGGCACCTCGATGGATACGGCTACGGCCGGTACCGCGTCCGAGGTGTTGGTGATGCGTACCGTGTTTCTGTCCTGCACTACGGCGAGCGGGCACCGGGGCGATTCGAAGATGGCGCCCTGTTTCGAGTCGAAATTTTCGATGTACCAGTTCCTCTTGATCAGACATCCCGATTCATCCCGGATGTCGGTTTTGAAATAGAGCAGGGGTGAGGTCGTCTGCTCGCTGTCGAGCCGGATGTCCGGCAGCCGTTCGACGGAGGCGTCGGACGATATTTCGTCCGTCCGTTCGTATACCTTGCGCATGCCGAGATCGTAGACGCTGAGGTGCAGCGTCACGTTCCGTCCTGCGAGCGAGAGCGTATCGTCGAGCAGAAAATACGGTAATTCCACCTCTTGTCGCGTCAGGTTGGTCCGGTCGAAAAGAATCACCGGCACGCAGGGGGCCAGCGACCGTTTTACGAAGTAGTGGGTCGCTTTTTTCGCTCCGTAGTAGTCTATGCTGCCCCAGGAGAGTCCCGGGTACACGTCGTTCACTTTATAATAAAGCGCTCCCGTGGAATGGTCGGGCCACAGCGTGCGGGCGCGTTCGAGCGCTCTGCGCGTGCCGACCGTCTGGGCCAGCTGCGATCCCAGAATCATGTTGTCGAGCGACGTGGGTTCGACGAAGAAGGATACCTCGCGGAACAGGCGTTTCATGTCCTGCCATGCGCCGAACGTCGGCGCGTGGTGTTCGAATACGCTGTTGGGCGAAAGCGGATAGCTGAACGGCTCGTCGTCCATGTAACGTTCCATGCTCTCCTTGACCGGCAACGACGGCATGCCGAATTCACCCCAGAAAATGGCCTGCATGTTCAGCGTGTTGTTCAGGTGCAGGTCCAGCCACCAGCTGTCGTGGTTGTGCTTGCTGCCGCCCCATGGCTCGCCCCGGTGGAAAGCGCGCGTTCCGTCGAGTTCGATCGCCGTACGCCCCATCATGTCGATCATCTCGCCGAAAGGCTCCGAGGATTCGTTACCGCCGGCCCACAGCGCCAGCGAGGGGTGGGTTCTTATTCTCAGTGTGTTGCGGACGACGGTTTCTCGCATCACGTCCAGATTTTGCGTGTTATGCGAGTTCCAGCATGTGGGCCATTCCTGCATGACCATCAGCCCCATTTCGTCGCACATGTCGTAGAACGTGTCGGTCTCCGAGAGCCCTCCGCCCCAAGCTCGCAGCAGGTTGAGGTGCTGGTCTTTGGCCGCTCCCAAAAATCGTGCGTAACGTTCCGGCGAAAGGTCCATCATCACGTCCATCAGGCACCAGTTGGCCCCTTTCATAAAAATGGGCCGCCCGTTGATGACGAACGTCCAGTTGTACAGGTCCTCGCGCTCGCCGCTCGGCAGCGGACGCATCTCTATGGTGCGTATGCCGAAGGTGAGGCTCTGTACATCTCTCGTGCCGCCGGCATCGAGCGATACCGTAGCGGTGTACAGCGCCTGCTCTCCGTAGTCGTTGGGCCACCAGAGTCGCGGATCGTCTATCTCGAAATCCAGGGCCAGCGTCCCGCTTTTACCCGCGATATCGTATTGGTATGCCTGGCTTTTGCCTTCGAAATTCTTCGGGGCGACGACCAGTCTCAGCTTGCCGCGCTCCGTCTTTTCCGGCAGCGTGACCAGCAATCTCATCGAGCCGTCTGTGTCGCGGGTGAAGACGCAGGGATGTTCGAAATGACGGTCGGGCACCTCTTTGAGCTTGACATCCTGCCAGATACCCAGTGTCGGAATCTTGGCGTAGTGCCAGCCGTATACGCAGTTTGCTACGACCGTGCTGATCCATGACGTGGCGAAAGGACTCGCCTCGGGACCGAAATACGGAATGGGTTCCAGATACACGGCCAGTTCGTTTTCGCCTTTCCTGAGCAGATCGGTCAGCATGAAGTCCGGTCCGCCGAACATGCCTTCGTGTTTGCCCAGTTCCTGACCGTTGAGGTATACGGTGCATTTGTTCGCTACGCCGCCGAACGACAGCTGCACGTTTTCCCAGCCTCCGTCGTACCGGAAATCGCGTTTGAACCACCATCCTTTGTAGGAGTATTTCTCGGCGATGGAGTCGTTCATGCCTACGGTGGGATCGGGAATCCGGTTCGCCGCCAGCAATGCCGTATGGACGCTGCCGGGCACTTCGGCCGGAACGGACGCTTCCCAGTCGGGTGCATCGCCGGTGGCTTCGACCATCCGCCATGTGCCGCCGAGCGACAGTTCGCGCGGAGGCCGGGGCTTTCCGGCCGACCGGACGCCGATTTCCGTCATCCGTTCTCCTTGTATTTCCATAGGCGAAGGTCCCGCACGGAACGATTCGCGGTCAATAGCGTCGAGCGACCGGGCCGAAGCGACGGAGCCGTTATCGGGGCTGTCCGGGGCGTCCTGTCCCCGCATGGCTGAAAAAGCGCATAGGATGAAAACCGCGCAAATCGTGTTTCTAATCATTCGGATAGGTTTATGGGTTAATATTCGGTTTTCGGTGTGTTCCTGTCTGGAGCGTAACGGCGACGGTCCGGACAGAAACAAAAGCAAGGTACGAAAATTTCGTCGTTTCATAAAATGCAGACGGCGCAACTGAAAATCCCCGAGTCGCATGGCCCGAAAAACGGAAGCCTGCTGTGACCGGGAGCCCGGTGCGAGAAATACGACGCAGCGGTTGTGTGCGATGACGGAAATCGTAACTTTGTCTTACTGTCACCCTCACAACGAAAGAGTATGAGATTTCTGTTGCTTACGATCGCACTGTCGATTGCCGCCTTGCATTCGGTGAGCGGGAGAGGTAAAGAGGCGAAACCCCGCATCGTGATTCTTACGGATGTCGCTCCCGGCGACGTCGAACCCGACGACGTACAATCCATGATAAGACTTCTGGCCCATGCCGATCTTTTCGAGATCGAGGGGCTGATCCTCACGGCGGGATTCAACAGTTGCGAGAGGGATTATCCCGTCGAATGGAAAGACAGCCTGCTGACGGTTATCGATGCTTACGAGAAGGATCTGCCCAATCTGATGAAACGGTCGGGACAGAACGGTTTCCGTGCGCCGGCGAAAGAAAACCGCTTGCAGAAGATCGGATACTGGCCGAGCGCCGATTATCTCCGCAGTCGTGTGCGGATCGGCAGCCTCCGGTCCGGTGTCGCGATGCTCGGCGATGCCAACGATTCGCCCGGCAGCCGGCTGATTATGGAACTGGCGCAGGAAAAGGACGACCGTCCCATTTACGTGGCGGCATGGGGCAGTGCCAACACGGTGGCGCAGGCGCTCTGGCGGGCCGAACAGGACGGAAACGGCGAGCTGCTCGTACGCATGCTGGGGAAACTGCGCGTCTATGCCATTACCGATCAGGATGTCGAGTGCCGGTATCGCGGACGATACGATTTGAATCTCAGCTCGCACCAATGGATGCGCGAACGTTTCGGTGAGGCGCTGTTTTTCATCTGGGACGAAACCTCGTGGCTCTCGCATTGCATGGCGGGACCGTCGTATTGGGACGCATACGCCGCCCAGGTACAGCATAAAGGCCATCTGGGCGAATGTTATCCGAAGTTCAAATACGGCGTGGAAGGCGATTCGCCTTCCTTCATATATATCACGCCCAACGGACTGAACGATCCCGAGAACCCGACCGCAGGCGGCTGGAGCGGACTGTTCGGTTACGGTACGGGCGCCGATGGCAGGACGACCTGTTACGGCAATGCGGACGGCCGTGCGAAAGCCGCTTCCGAGAAGTACGTACACCGTTTCTATCCTGCCGCCTTTCGTAATTTCGCCGCGCGTATGCAGTGGGCGGCCGAGGGGCAGGGTAACCGCAATCCGGTCGTAACGGTCGATGGTTCGAAAGGGCTGGCTCCGATCCGTATCGCGGCCCGTCCCGGCACCGAGGTCAGACTGGATGCTTCGGCTTCGACCGACCCCGACGGCGACCGGCTGACCTTCAAGTGGTGGATCATGCCCGAAGCGGGAACGTACGAAGGGCCTGCGAGTGTCGATAATGCCGACAGTGCCGAGGCCGTTCTGCGGCTTCCGGACGGTGCCGAAGGCGAAATCCACCTGATCTGCGAAGTCGAGGATGACGGAACGATTCCCCTGACGAGCTATCGCCGCATCGTCGTGACGGTCCGTCGGTAATCCGTCCGGTTCTCCGGCACGGGAACCGAACGGACGATGCGGAGAACGTGTCGTCGCCTTGTCGGAGTCTCTGTCTTTCAGTCAAGCAAACAACATCGTTAAAATGATGACACCGGCGCGGTAAACAAATCTTCATGTTTATCGCGCCGGTGTTTAACGTGCTTTTGTGAAATCTAATATTTCTTCTTATTGGAGAATAGTTTTATTGTTGATTACCAATAATATGCTATTTTAGGTCTGGACACAAACGAATTTCGTTATTTGAGGCCATGAAATACCACTCCCGAATATGCCTGTACAAACTTGATTATTCCCGGTTGTAGATCAAACCGGATTAGAAAAGCGTTTGCAGACCGAAGTCACTGGTTTAAGAAATGATAAAAGTCGTTAAATCTTTATCGGACAGTTACTTTTTAGCGGTATGGTTGTTGATGTTGATAAGATGGCATTAGTATCAATAAAAAATATGAGC
>UROX01000155.1 GCA_900549685.1 uncultured Alistipes sp. | reverse complement strand
ATGACCGTGTTTTTTCTGTGCTTGTTCGAGGGAATTGGGCACGCAAAGGTTTGTTATGAAGAGGGCACGCTTCCAGAGGAGTGAGGCATGAATGTTTTCTTCGGCACGTCGGTTTCTTGTTTAGGGGAGAAGTCTTCTCTACAATAGGATTTTGTGCGATTTTCCGTGGATAACGATGGATTTCGTGTCGTATGCGAGGTCGGGCAAGGATGATCGGAGTGGAAAATTTCGGGTGCGGACCGGTTATTTATACGATTCTGCGGGTGGATATTGACTTTCGGTTGGAAGGGAACGGGCGGTGTCGAAATGTCCTGCCGTTGCGAGGGGAGCGGAAAGCGCCGTGAGAGGATAGTTGGAAAAGAAATTTTAAAACGGATATATTATGAAAATCGAAAGAATTTTATGTCTGGCTGTCGCTTTGTGCGGAACGGCTATGGTGAATGCGCAGTCTAAGCCCGGAGTCATCGCTCATCGGGGATATTGGCATACCGAAGGCGCGGCTCCGAACACGATCGCTTCTTTGCAGAAAGCTATCGAAATCGGAGCGGAAGGATCGGAACTGGACGTATATATCACGACGGACGGTGTCGTGGTATTGGATCACGACGGCGTGATTAACGGAAAGCGGATCGATGAAGGTACCTATGCCGATCTGAAGGATGTGAGGTTGGCCAATGGTGAGCCGATCCCGACGTTCGAGGCTTATCTGGAAGTCGCACGCAAACAGAAACATACCAAACCGATTATCGAAGTCAAGACCCACTCTTCGAAAGCTCGCGAAGATGCCGCGGTAGATGCGTTGCTCGACATGGTGCACAAGGCGAAAATGGATAAGCGGGTCGAATACATTTCTTTCAGCAAGAATGCCTGTGAGCGGTTGATCGCTCGGGGACCGAAGAAGATCAAGGTCGCTTATCTGAGCGGCGATATGACGCCGAAAGAGCTTGCCGAAAAAGGTTATACCGGACTGGATTATCATATCGGAGCCATGCGCAGTCACGAAAATTGGTTCGACGAAGCCAAGGCGCTGGGCCTCGAAATCAATGTCTGGACGGTGAACGACGAGGCTTCGATGAAATATCTCATCGAAAAAGGTGTCGATTATATCACCACCGACGAACCCGTGTTGCTGCAAAAGGTATTGAAATAGGTCGTAGAGACGATTATTGTTTCCGATGTGCCGATGGTCTCGGAATCGGCATTTTCCGGAGGCTTGCGGTCGTTCGGAGTTGCGGACATATTCGCTCCGACGTCTCCGACTCGCGCTTCGAAGATGTGAAAGCCTCGCTGCGGAAAACGTTTGTATGGGCGGGCGTCGGTGTATGGAAGTATATAATCGGGGATCGAAACAGACCGGAACTGGGGAAAATTCTCTCGGAATATCCTCCGGTTCCGGTGCTTTCCGGAGAAAAATGCGGAATTGGGCAAAAAAGTCGTAAGTTTTTGTAGGAAATTCAATTAATTTTACGAAATTTGCACCGCAATCCTTTAGGAGAGCACGTTGCCACAATAGCTCAGTTGGTAGAGCATTTCATTCGTAACGAAAAGGTCGTGGGTTCGAGTCCCACTTGTGGCTCAAGAGGCGTCTGAACGAAGTTCGGACGCCTTTTTCGTGTGTTTTTCTGTGCGGGAATGTCGCCTTTGCGGAAGGAGTGAAATGGGGGCAGGCTTTTTCCGGCGGTTTTTCCTGCAATATGCGACTTCGTTCGTCGGGCTGCGTCGGCATGGGGATTCGATCTTCTTTTCTCGAATGCCGGTTTTCGCGGGGAAACCGGGCCGGCAGACGAATAGAGGTCGGTTCGGGGTAGATAGAGGTAAAAGAAATGCAATGACGAAGCTCTGCCGGTTTTATCGCTTCGCGCTCTTCGAGCGGGTAGTGCTCGTGCCATTATAGATGGATGCCATATATGGCTTTACGTTTCGTTGTTTTTGATTCTGTTTCCGTTCGGTCGGAGAGCGCGACAGAGTCGCATCAGCCCCGTCCTACCTTCTTCCCGATCCGGGCTTCGGTACAATCCGTAAGAGGTTGGATTTCGATTGGTCGGTCGTGTGATCGGATGTCATTGCTTCGATGTCTTGGAGCAGGACTTTGCTGCCCGAGTGTACTCGGGCAGTTCGCCGTATCGGAGAGAAGCGGGAACGAGCGGAAGCCGCAGGCTGCGGAGCATGTCGGTGGATGTAAAATAAGGCCGGAATTCGGGTGTATGACCTCTGTGTGGGATTGCCCGTGTCCGTGACGGTCATCGAGGATATCCGTATCGTACCTGTCCTCTGCGCAGACAGTACGCATAGGAGACGGTCATGGGCAGCTGGATGGCGAACTGTCGTAACAACCATTCGGGGGCGAATTCGATTGTGTCCGCTTTGTTCGTCCGATCCGTTGTCGGCGTGCGCTTTCCGGTCGGTGTGCCGATATCGTTGTTTTTGTGCGGGAACAGGTAGCTCCGACCGTCGGATTCCCGGAGATCGTTTCTTATCCCGAGACGTTACCGGTTTTCCCCGGAGCTTCCGACTTGGCGGGCGTCTATTTTCCTTTTCGTGTCGTTTCCGCTGTCCTGAATCCGTTCTGTCTCGTCTCGGTTCATGCCCTGTTGCTGCGGAGGCTGTTGGCCGTTTTCTTCGGATTTTTCATCCTGCCGTTATCCGTCGGGCTGTCGTTCTCTCTGTTCGGGTCATCGTTCCTGTCCTGTCGTCGAGGATATGTTCCCGAATCGTGTGTATGGGGCATCCGGAGAGTGTCTCGATTCATATGTGCGGGCGAAGGCCTCGTAAACGATTGCAAGATCGGGTTGAAAATGGGGCGGGGCGGCAGTATTTTCGGTGACGATGATCTTCGGTATACCGACGTCGGGTGTTCCTTATTTTTCAGGCTGATAACTTCGGTGTCTGCACAAGGGGGGGAGTCATACCGCATGTGGTAGCGTAAAAGACATTGTGGAAAAGTCGGGTACGTTGAAGGGGGCAAATGCTTTCGACGCTTTCGGAGTCCGGAGCGGGCGGCGAGTGTCAGATACAGGGATTGTCGCACGGGGCGCCTTCTTTTTCGAATTCGAGCGTGACGTGTCGGATGTCGTGTTCGGACAGCCGTTCGCGCAGCCTGTGTTTGATCCGGTCCATGTCGTCGAATGTGCGGATAACGACGTGTGCCGTCAAGGCATTTTCGGTCGTACTGATGGGCCAGATATGGAGGTGATGGATATCGCAGATTTCCGGAATGTCGTCGAGTAGTTCCCTGCGCATGCGTTCGATGTCGATTCCCGCAGGAACTCCGTCCAGCGAGAGCCGCAGGCTGGCGAGAAGCAGTTTCGATGTCGAGGCCAGGATGACCAGGGCGATGACGATTCCCACGATGGGATCGATCGCGTACCAGCCCGTCCATCCCATCGCGAGTCCCGAAACGACTACGCCTGCCGACACCAGCGTGTCGGCGGCCATGTGCAGGTAGGCACCTTTGATGTTCAGGTCTTTTTCTTTGTCCCGGACGAAAAGCCATGCCGTCAGGGCGTTGATGACGATCCCTACGCCGGCTACCCATGCGATGTCGTTGCCGGCCACGGGTTGCGGATCGGATAGCTTGCGGATGCTTTCGACGAGAATGGCCCCTACGGCGACCAACAGAATGCAGGCGTTGAGCAGCGATACGAGTACCGTGCTTTTTTTGTATCCGTAGGTGTAACGGGACGTCGGGCGTATGCGGGCGAGTTTGAATGCGAGTAGTGCCAGCACCAGACCGACGACGTCGCTGAGATTATGGCCCGCATCCGAAACCAGAGCGACGGAGTCGAGTCGCAGACCTGCTGCGAATTCGACGGCAACGAACGCCAGGTTCAGCGCGATGCCGATCGTGAAGGCCCGGCCGATGCGGCCGACTTCGTGAAAATGGGTATGGGAATGAGTGTGTGCCATGTGCGTTATGCCGTATTTGCGGACGGAAGGCGGAGAGATTGCTTGCCGGGTTCGCCGCAAGTTAGTCAAAAATAACGACAGGACGGTTGTAGCAGGCTGTGAATCTCCTCGGGCCGGATATTCGGGCAAGAGTGTCGGGGGGCTTCTAAACGTCCGTCGTGCCGGATTCGTCGTTCTTCGGCCCGGTCGCTGCCGCCTGCCATTTCGGGTGTGTCTGCGGATGGATGCGCCCCCTCTTCTTGCTTCTCAATGAGAACCAAGAACTTGTTGGCAGCGACGATTCCTCCGTATCGCCATGCAAAAATCCTGCGCGGCGTATTGTTCGGAGTCGGATGGCCGTCCGGAAATTCGACGGAAACGAAGATTTTTTCGGAAAAATCGGTCGCGGAGTATCAAATATCCGAGAAGTTATTATCTTTGTCCCCGGAAAGTTGCCGGAGTGGTCGAACGGGACAGACTCGAAATCTGTTGAACTGCGTATGTGGTTCCTAGGGTTCGAATCCCTAACTTTCCGCCACGACGATGCAGGCTCGCAATTTTGCGGGCCTGTATTTTTTGTCTGCGGTTGTGGAATCGATTGTCCGACCGCAGAATCCCGGTCGCGATTCGGTACGTGCCGGTCTGCGCTCTTGAGTCGCTTTGACGGGCCTGTCTTCCGGGCTTTTCGGGTTGTGCCTTGACGGGGCAGGTGCCGGGGGCGAAGGGCGATTGGAAATGCAGCTTATGGGCACGCCCTCCCTGCGGTCGAAATTGAGCCGAGCGATCGGGAATTTCGGTACGTCGTATAAGATTGCTTTTGGCTTTCCTCGGGAATAGGGGCCGATCTGGATCGCAGGCTGTCGCTACGAAAGAGAGTGGATTTAGAAGATGCTCCCGAATTCGGCGAGAGAGTGCCCGGTTCCGTGCGGTTGTTCGGACGAAAGCCGGAGCTATATAATCGGTTTCCGGTGCCGGAGGACGTCCGGTTCTCGCGGGCTATGCTGGTTGGAGCTGGAACCTGCGGCGGTTTTGTCGATATACACTTGTTGCCGGGAACGCTCGTCCTCGAATTGTTTTACTTTTGACGAAAAAACGGACGGAATATGAAAGACATACTGGAATTGGCGGAACGTAACCGAAGAAAGGCGCAGGAAATTATCGCGGCGCTCGATATCGAGGGCGCGTGGCGGTCTGTCGGAGCGGAGGTACATCCGGTGGGATCGTTCAGAATGGGACTGCTGATGAAACATCGCGATATCGATTTTCATATCTATTCCGCTCCGGTCGATCTGTCGGACAGTTTCCTGGCGGTCGCGCGTCTGGCGGCGCATCCCTCGGTCGGAAAGATCGAGTGCGTCAATCTGTTGCATACGGACGAAGCCTGTGTCGAGTGGCATCTCCAGTACCGGGATCCGGCGGACGATCTCTGGCAGATCGACATGATTCATATTCAGAAGGGATCCCGATATGACGGATACTTCGAGCGTATGGCCGACCGGATAACCTCCGCGCTCACCGAGGCGACCCGCGAAACGATCCTGCGCCTGAAGTACGAAACGCCGGACGACGAACACATCATGGGCATAGAATATTATCAGGCGGTCATCCGGGACGGGGTGGACACCTATGCCCGATTCGAGGAGTGGAGGAAACGGAATCCCGTGACGGGTATCGTTCATTGGATGCCCTGATTTCGGCTCCGGTTCCGGAAACGTCGCTATACAGAGTCTGTTCGTATGCGGAGCATTTCGTGCCGGCCGTGCCCTACATCCCGAGATTTGCGAGCGGAGGTGTCGGACCGTTTTTCTCCGTAGCTTCTTAGGCCCAGAAGCGGACCCCGGGCGATTTCAGAAAATACGATGCGTTCCCGGGCGAGTCCTGTCTTCGCGGAAAAGATGTTTTTCCAGGAGTTTTTACCTGGATTGTGCTGAAATGCTTTCACCTCCCCCTGTCTGTATCGAACGACCCGTTACGACATGAAAAAAGCAGCGAACGACT
>UROX01000154.1 GCA_900549685.1 uncultured Alistipes sp. | reverse complement strand
GACCGACACAAAAACACGTGGTCATTCGACATGTCTTTGAATGCCACTAAACGATAATTCTCAGGGTGAATACCTTTTTTCATTTTCGTTTTGTTTTTGTTGAAAAATTGAATCGTGGGTCAAAGGTAATAAATTATTTTCAATTTCGTTCCCTGCCGGCGATTTATTTCATGTCCGGCCGCAAAAATAACCCGCCGTGTTTCGTGTCTTTAATTTCTGCGTCGCTGTGCGACGCCCCTCCGTCCTGCACCGACGGCTGCATTCGGGCATATCTTGTCTTGTACTGTTCGGACTTGCGGTCTGTACACGTCTCACATCCTGTCGGGACTCTGCGGCGCCATGGCACTGCGCGGGCCGAAGTTTATGCCTTGCTGAACCCCGCACATTCTGTGGCAACATTGCAGCGTCTTAGCGCCGCGCGGGCCACTGCCTCCGCCCGCGGAGGCCCGCTATCTTGACGTGCTCCGCAGAGTTCTACCCCGCAGAGTCGGCGACACAGCCAAAGCGTACAGTCGCTCCGCCTTGCGGAAAATCGGAAAGAAGAACGGGCGGGGCTGCGCCGTCGAAAACGCGGCGCGAGCTTGTCCATGTGGCGTTTTAGGCGCAAGCCAGCGGGATTCACCGAGCTTTCCGCCAGGCGGATGCCTTCGGCGCCGCCTGGCGGCAACAGTGGGGATAAATAGTTTCTTGCAGGAAAAGCTGAATCGAAATTTCGGGGCACTCTTCCTCTGCCGTCGGGCCGCTGGTTGTCGGAGGTTTCCCGACGATGCGGTTCGGTGTCGGGCATGCGGAATTCGCGAAGTGCAAAATGCGGGTCGGCGAATTGTGAATTCGGAATTGTTTTTTTATCTTTGCAACCGTATCGTCGGGTTTTCCCGATCGGACGGACCCATAGCTCAGTCGGTCAGAGCAGCGGACTCATAATCCGAAGGTCGTGGGATCATGCCCCTCTGGGTCCACGAGTAGTCGAAGGCCTGCATTTCTTGCAGGTCTTTTTTCGTTTTGGTCGCTGCCCTCGCGGCAGGGACTTCGACGATGCGGGACGGAATCGTTCCGCCGGACGATCGCCATTCGGCGTTATACGTGCCGGATCGCAGGCGTTCGTTGCACCCCGCACGGACGGTCCGCGTGCGTGCACGATCGCTGTACTGGTGTGTCCGCCCGTTTCAACGGCCGCGGCAAAAAAGGTCTTACCGCCGGCGGTAAGACCTTTTTGTATACGTGTATCCCGTAAATCCGCCGGAGCATCCGCGGCATGACGCCTTTGCGGGTGGATTTCGGCCGGCATGCCGCCGGAAGGGGAGGGCGCCGCTACCGGTGGCTCAGGTCGAATTTCGGCCGGTTGCGCCAGCGGAAGACCGGATAGTCGTCGAAATCGTCGTAGAGCGGGGTCAGCGGTAGGGTGCGAACCCCCTCTTTGGTGACCGTCACTGCCATGATCTTGATGCCGGGATTGTCGGGCAGCGTCAGCGTTTTGGCTCCGGGGACGATGTCCAGGCCGTATTTGTAGAGGTAACAGTACTGGTAGGCGATGTTGCGTTTCGGTGCGTGGCAGTGCGACGCGAACCATGCGATCGGATCTTTGCGCAGGTAGGGGTTGTCGACGGCCAGCGTCTTATAGGCGGTGCTGTCCGGCACGATCGTTTGCGCATAGTGTTGTCCGACGAATCCTTTCCATTTCGCGATGTCGAGCCATTGCTCCGCACCGTCCACCTCGAAGCATCCCGCGGCCTCCTCTTCGGCTGCTGCCAGCAGGTAGATTCGGTCGTAGTCGCCTGCCGGCAGCGTGATCTGCTGGCCCCGGCATTCGACGGCGTTGTCGGCCCCCTTTTCACGGCCTCGGATCGCGAAATCGATCCCTTCGCTCGTGATCGTATCGGGAAGCATCTCTGCCGGCAGAGTCTGCTCCGAGCGTCCCATGCGTCCGTCGCTGCGGACCGCATCGTCGCTCAGAATATCGGCGTCGTATGCGAGCAGAAGTTGTTCCTGCACAGGTTTCGCCGGGGCGGACGTGTCGGCGAATCGCACGGCGAACGACCGGATGCCGAACTTGCCGATGTCGAAGGTCAGTTTTCCGTTCCGGACGGTCGCTTTGCCGATGCGCCGTTCCTGTCCGTCGACTTCGAAGGCCTCCGCGACTGCCGACGGGAATTCGATCGTCGCACCGTCGCACGCCTTGCCGAAGAGTTCGTTGACGCGGACGACGTAGTAAGGGCCCTCCTCCATCTTCTTGAAGGCCATGATGTCGATCTGTCCGGTGGAGGGTACGGCCAACGCGATCCGGCGGCCTCGGTCTCCGTCGTGCCGTTCGGTTGCGAAGGTCAGCAGAGGTTGGTTGAGGAACTTGGCCTGCCACGGCGTGCCGTTGTCCCAGCCGCCTTCGTGGCCGTAGAGCGCGTATTTGACGTCGTGGATGCCGAAGTCCTGCGTCGCCTGGTAGGTGAAGCGCGGAACGTTGGCTTCGGGCGTATACATGAGCGTCAGACGCAGCGTATTGTCGTCGGGCTTGTCCGAACCGTAGCGGCAGTCTTCGAGCACTGAGACGCCGAAACGGCCGCTGCGGTCGGTCAGGTCGAACCATTCGCGCGAGGAAACCTCGAATTTCAGCGAGTCGTTGTTGTCGCGTTCGACCACGGCCGTGTTGAGCGAGTAGGAGGCTTCGGGGTTCGCCGCCGCCAGCGGGAAGGCGGCTTTCAGGCTTACGCCCGTCGACTGCCAGTCGATGCGGTTGTCGACCTCGATGCGTCGGCCGGCTTCGCCCGCTGCGAGCGATATGCGTTGCACGATGCGCGAATCCCGGCCCTGACGGCTCACTTCCAGCGTCGCGCGCACGGGTCCCCGCTCGACGATGCGCACGGCGGCGTTCTCGTCCATGAACGCCACGGGCGCCTGGCGGCGGTCTTTCCAGTCCATGTTCCAGGCCGGCCACTGGCGAGGGCTTTCGTGCAGGAATTCGAGGCGTGCGGGCGCCGTCAGCAATTGGCGGCCGAGCCGCTTGTCGAAGATCGATTCGATGTCGCCGTTACGGGCGATCACCACGCGGTAACAGGCGTTTTCGAGCGTGCGTCCGTCGACCTTCAACTCCGCCGGAGCCTGTTCGGGTTCGGCAGAAGGCTCCACATCGAATACCTCCATGCTCATCGGCTTCATGCGGCAGCCGAAGACGAACCCGATCCGATTGCCCTCGTGCGATACGATCTGCGACGGCAGGATGTTGCCGTCGGCGTCGCGGACGATCACCGACCGCGTATCGGCCGGCAGCGCCAGCGTCGCCTCGGCGATGTCGTCCCGCTCGGCCGCCACGGGGTTGTAGACCACGAGGGGGTGTCCTGCCGTGCGCGTATCCATGCGTGCGGCCATCCGGCTCACCGCGTTTTCGAGCGTGGAGGCCAGCAGGTTGGCCGCCACGAACTCGTCGTTCCACGAATATTCGTAGGCTTGCGGGATCGCCGTGCCGGGCAGGATGTCGTGCATCTGGCTGCCGAGGATGAGTTCCCACGCCGGATTGATCTTCTCGAACGGGTAGCGGGCGATTCCCGCGGCGTCGGCACCGGCCGCGACCTGTTCGGCGGCTTTGGCCAGCAGTTCGTTCTTGCGGTTCATCCGCTTCATGAAAACCTGCGAGGTCGTGCTTCCGGCGCTGTGCTCGATGAGCAGCAGGTCGCCCGCGTAGACCGGAAGTTTTCGTTTCAGGGCCGGCGTGAGGTCTTCGAACATCTGTTGCGACGAGGTGAGGCGGACGTCGATCTCACTGTCGGGGTTGCCGATCGATCCGACTGCGTTTTTCACGTCGTCGGGACGCGGCGAGCCGCCCCGGTCGCCGACGCCGTAGTAGCGGTAGTCGAAGTGAAGGCCGTGTCGGGCGATGTTGGCGTCGATGCGCGCGATCCACGCCGAGTCGCGGTCGAGCCGCTCGGGGATGCGTCCGGCGTATTTCGTCGCGTTGAGCGCCGCCACGACGCCTTTGCCGTCGGGGCCCTGCCAGAAGCCTACGTTGAACGGGATGCCGGCGGCCGAGCGCCACGTGAGTTTCTGCGTGGAGAATCCTTCGATGCCCGCATGGGCCAGTACGCTCGGCATCGAGGCGACGAAGCCGAAGCAGTCGGGCAACATGTAGTCGATGCTGCGGTAGCCGAATTCCCGCTCGTAGTAGGCGTTGCCGTAGAGGACTTCGCGGATCATCGACTCGGACGAGGAGACGTTCACCTCGCTCTCCTCGACGCAGGAGCCTCCGGCGATCCACCGCCCCTGGCGCACGTAGCCGAGCATCTTGGCGTAGAGGTCGGGGTAGTACTCCTTCATCATGCGGTAGCGGCGTGCCCCCGTGAAGGTGAAGATGTAGTCGGGGTACTTTTCGAACAGGTCGAAGTTGCGTTCGAGCGTGCGTTTGAGGAAGACGTCGATCGTCTTGGT
Organism: uncultured Alistipes sp.; assembly: GCA_900549685.1. Taxonomy (GTDB): domain Bacteria; phylum Bacteroidota; class Bacteroidia; order Bacteroidales; family Rikenellaceae; genus Alistipes_A. The sequence goes on along the minus strand of UROX01000154.1, from coordinate 1,502 downwards.
ATAGTCCCAGTTCCACTGCGTGTCCAGATGCACGTAACCCACGGTGTAGAGCGTGCGCCCCCGGTTGAGGTCGGGCTTGTCGCCGTCTTTCCGCGTTTGTGCGAGCGCAAACGTATGCGCAAACAGAAAAAGCGATGCCAGAAAGATAATTCGTTTCATATTAGGTTGAAAATGATTGGATTGCCTATTTCTCGCCGTGTGCGTGCGCGACCGAGTTGCAGACGATGAGCTGCGGCGAGAGCTGGATCTTCGCATCGTCGTTGCCCGTGCCTTCGATCCGTTGCAGGAGGATCTTTACGGCCAGGGCCCCCATTTCGCTGATGCGCTGGCTCACGCGCGTGATGGCCGGATCGAGGTAGTCGAGGTAGGTGTAGTTGTCGAACGAGACGACCGAGATGTCGTCGGGAATCCGGAGTTCCGACTCCTTGATTGCCTTGATCGTCCCCAGCAGGATGGTGTTGCTCATGGCGAAGATCGCCGTGGGGCGTGCCGATCCGCTCAGCGCGAACTTCGTTTCGAGATACCCGTTCTGGATCGAGAAGTCGTTGCCCGCGATGCGGGCGCGATCCTCCAATCCCGCCTCGCGCAGTGCGTCGAGATAGCCCCGCTCGCGTTCGCGTGCGGGCATCGAGTGGGGTACTCCCCTGATACATAGGATGTCCCGATGGCCGAATCCGATGAGATATTTCGTGGCGTTGAACCCGCCTTCGTAGTTGTTCGTCGTGACGTAGGGGAGCGCCGTCGGTTCGAAATAGCGGTCGATGAGCACCACCGGCGTGCGGTTGCGGTCGATCGATTCCAGCGCGTCGGGTTCCTGCCCGCTCGGCACGACGATGATGCCGTCGACCATGCGCGATACGAGCGATTCGACACCGGCCCGTTCGAGGTCGGGGGCGCCCATCGTGTCGACCAGCACGGTCGTGTATCCGAGCCGGCTCGTTTCGCTGATGACGGTGCTGGCGATGTTGGCGAAGTAGGGGTTGTCGATCCCCGGCACGAGCAGTCCGATCGTGTTGGTTTTCTGCGTGCGCAAACCTTTGGCCAGCAGACTCGGCTTGTAATTTCGACTGTTGGCCTCTTCGGTGATGAGCTTGACGGTTTTCTCGCTGATCCTGTACTTGTTGGCTTTGCCGTTGAGCACGCGGGAGACCGTCGAAACGGAAAATCCGGTTCGTCGGGACAACGTTATCAGAGTCTCTTTTCGCATCGGTGAAAGGCCTGTTTCGGGGTGTGAAGATCGATTTTCTGGCACAAAGATAGGATTTTTTCATAAAAAAAGACGAAATCTGTTTTTTTTCTGACTAAATAGCGTATATTTGCACAAACGTTTGCGTCGCGCGGAAAAAGACTACTTCAACAAGTGAACTTATAATTCTTCAGGATGGAAAAAATCATGGTGATCGGCAGTTCGAACACGGATCTGCTGATAAAAACGAATCGTATTCCCGACCCGGGCGAAACGGTGCTGGGCGGGACATTCATGATGAATGCCGGCGGCAAGG
>UROX01000153.1 GCA_900549685.1 uncultured Alistipes sp. | reverse complement strand
GTCGCGGGTTCGAGCCTCGTCTTCCGCTCAAGATTTTATCGTTGCTGTTGTAGCTCAGTGGTAGAGCACTTCCTTGGTAAGGAAGAGGTCACGAGTTCAATCCTCGTCAACAGCTCAAAAAAGATCCCTGCATATCGAAGATATGCAGGGATCTTTTCTTTTTATCCATTCGTTTTTCGCGGCCGTGCGGCTGCAACAATCAGGCAGCTGACGAGTGGCGCATTTCGATTTCCGGAGAAATGTACCACATATCCCGGGATAACGCAGTATTCCCGGACAAGTCCGGTTGCAAAAACACTGAAGACCAACGAAACCTGACCGGAGACAACGAAAAAGTAAACCGTCTCAGAAAACTGGAGGCGGTTTCCTTTTCTCATATTTCCGGTCTCGACACTTCGATACCCTGTCTTTTGTCGCCGCCACTGTGCTTTTCGGGAAAGCGTCTCAAAGCCTCTGCTGAGGCAGGTCTCCAACGGAACCGAAAATCGGAAACACAACTTGTACCCGTAAATCATCACATCCGGGATAACTGCACAGCAGATGCGGATCGGACAAAAACGACAACAGGAATCGCGAGTACGCCGAAAAGCACAATTGTCTCAAGGGCTATCGTGTCGCTCCTGCGCTTTCGTCCGTTTTTTTCGTTTCCCGGAAAAGCCCGACGACACTCTCGCCGAACAGAATCCACGCTGCCGCTGCAATGCCTCCGAGGAAGACGAACCCCGCGAGAATCATCGCCTTGGACGGTTTCGAAGCACGCAAAGGCACGGTGGCCGGTTGTACGACGGCATAGACCGGCGTACTCTCCTGTACTTTGGCTTTGGCCACCTGCAACTGCTGCGCCATCTGGTTATAGAGGTTGTAATTGAGGTTCATTTCGTTTTGGAGCCGTTCCTGTTCGGTACGCACCGACCGCAGGACGATATTCTGGTTGGCATCCATATAATCCGCATACCGCTGCTGCGCATCGTAATAATTCCGTTGCGCCTCATCGAACAGTTTCTGCGTGAATTCCAGATCGCGACACGCCTTGTTGGTCCGGTACTCGGTAACGTAGTTCTGAAGATTCCGCATCACCGTATCGGTCAGCATGGCCGACACCAACGGGTCCTGCATCGTCACCGAAAGCCTCACGACGGACGTTTTCTTATCGACCGCCACACCGATCCTAGCTCCGAGCGCCCGGACCCCCCCCATCTCCTCGTGCGTGAGACGGAAAGGATCGACCGATCCGTCTCCCTCATCCTCCTTACCGGAGAAAAGCGACAAAACTCCTCCTACGGCCTTACCGGGCAAAGAGAGCAACGCGTTCCACCACGGAGCGCGGGTGTGTTTCGTCAGATAATCGTAGACATCGGTCTGCAACTTGCCTTTGCTGTCCGTCACACGGACATCGAAAAGGTCCACGGCGAAAGGAACCGATGCTACGACGTCGGGATAGAGATCGGGATAGAGGGCATCCGTCCCGCTGTTACCGGTTCCGACGCTGATTCCGGCCATATTGGCCAATGCACCGAGTCCGCCGGACAGACTTTTCCCGTCGGAGGCTTCGGGTGCTAGCAGTACGGTTGTCGTATATTCTTTCGGGATACTGAATCCGACGACCAGTCCCACGACGGCCGCGACGGCGCACCATTTGAGAATCAATCTGCGACCGCTCCATATTTTCCGGGCCAGCTCCAGCAGATCGATCTCGTTCTCCTGGGACGATACCCCGGCAGAATTTCTGTTTTCTTCCATAATCGTTACGAAATAAACGAATCGTTGCTATTTTGCCAGTGTGGCGATGCTCGCAGCCATCGTGCCCAACGATGCGGCCGAGGTGGTGAGACCCATGATTTCGCCCAGACTCATTTTCCGGCCTTCGCGTTTGGAAGGAACGATGATTTCGCAACCGGGTTCGATCTTGGCCTTGCTTCCGCTGGCCCGGGCCATCGTACCGTTCATATAGACGATATAGGCCTTGCCTTTCTTGGCTCGGCTTCCGTAACCGCCGGCCTGTCCGACATAATATTTCAGTTTGCCTCCACGTACAAACAACACGGAATTGGGGCGCATCACCTCGCCTACGATCTTCACTGTGCTCACATATTCGGGAACGATCAACCGGTCGCCCTCGCGCAACACCATATCGTAGTCCGAACCGGGATTCGCCAGCGCCTTATCCAACTCGATCCCCACCGTATAAGTATCGGTCGTCTGCAGTTTCTTGACCGAAAGGGAGTCCGCTCCGCCATCCTGCGTAGCCAGACGGACCGTTTCGTCCCGCACGGCCCGCTCTTCGTCGGTCATCCGCCGTACGAGCCGGCTGCCCCGGACATAAGCGTCCTGCGTCACGCCGCCGGCCCGCCCCACCAGATCCGACAAACGTTCGTTTTTCCGAACCAGCGTATATCCGCCTTCGAAAACGACTTCGCCGACGATGCTGACCTGCCGTTGCACTCGATACCCGGGACTTTTGCGCACCTCGACCACATCGTAAGGCTCCAGCACGAATCCCTGCGTCCCGTCGATCACGAGACCGTCTTTGAGGGCGAACGTATGGACCTGACTCAATTCGTTGGATACGCCCGTACTTTTGGGGTCTTTCAACCGGCGCGAAACATCTACCCGAACCGTCGAAGCGCCGTCCAACAAACCGCCGGCCTGAACGATAAGGTCCTCGAGCGTCGTATTTTCGGCGAAAGGATACGTCCCGGGACGGGCCACCAATCCGCTGACGACGATCTCTCCCCGGTCTTCGAGTTCATGGATGCTTTGGACGATCAGCACGTCGTTACGTTTCAACGCGACGTCCGGCACCCGGCCGGATGCCATACCCGTCAGATCGATCGCTACGACTTCCAGCGACAGGTCCTCGCGTTCGCGGAACAACTGTACGCGCGAAAGGAAAGCGTCGTCCTTGAGACCGTCGGCCCGGGCGATGAGTTCTCCCACGGTATTCATTCCCTCGCCCAATTCGTACATACCGGGGCGATACACGGCACCCCGCACTTCCACGCGGTTGGCGAACCGGTCCAGCGTAGCCCCCACCGTCACGGCATCTCCGTCCTCGAGCCGGCAAGCGGCGAATTCGTCGTCGCGCACATTGAACAACTGACGCTCGCGTCCGGTCTGACGCACCAGACGCACGTCTTTCGTATAGGCGTCCCCGGAGAATCCGCCCGCATACTCGATCAGCGTGGAGAGCGCTTCGTCCGGTTTGAGTTCGTAATACATCGGCCGCTTGACATTACCTTCGATGCTCACCAGCAGACCGTAAGGCGGCACGACGATCACGTCGCCCTCTTCCAGCCGGACGTCGTCCGAAAGTTTCCCTTTGAAAATATAGTCGTACACATCCAGTTCGGCCACCTGTTTGCCGCTGCGCATGACACGGACGTTGCGCAGCGAACCGATGTCGGTCACGCCGCCGGCCATGTACAGGGCATGGAACACCGTGGCGAACGACGACAGCCGGTAGGTACCCGGCGTGGCGACCTCGCCCATCACGCTAATCTGGATCGTACGGATCTGTCCCAGCGTCACGCGGACCTCGGACTCGGGTTCGTCACCCGACACGCCCGCATATTTCTGAGCGAAAATTTCGCGTACTTTTTTGTTCGCATCCCGGATCGTCAGTCCGTTGAGATACACCGGACCGATCTGGGACACCATGATATTGCCCTCGGGCGCGATTCGCTGGCGAATGTTATCCTCGCTGGCTCCCCAGATATCGATAATCACCTCGTCGCCGGGTCCCAAACGATAATTCTCCGGCGTAGCCATGTTCTCGTTGGGTTCGAAGGTCAGCATACGGTTGCTGAAAATATTATGTCCGAATATTTTACGTGCCTTGCCTTCGGTCGAATCCCCGACGACCCGGTTCACTTCGTCGAGACTTCCGGCGGTCATTTCCTGCGAAACATTCCGCAGACGTTCGTTACGCTGCCCATCGACAGACCTATCGACCGTACGTACATCGCTGCCTTGTCCTGCCTCGTACCGGGCCTTGAGACGTTCCATCTGCGCTTTCGTCACGCCGCGGGCGAGCAATTCCTTGCCGATCTGCGTCTCTCCCTTTCCGACGCTCATGCCGCTTTTGACATATTCCACCACCTGATCGTCGGTCATCTGCGCCCGGACGGTTCCTGTCAGGCAAAGCAGTATGACAAAACTCCATAAAAAGTTACGTTTCATATATTCGATTTTCATCTTGCGTCAATCCATGCGCCGCATTCCCGATCGCTTTCCCGGCGACATCGCGGCGACATCGCGGCGACATCGCGGCGACATCGCGGCCGATCGCATCTCTCCCGCAGCTATGATTCTAAGGTTCCTTGCGACCGATAAAATCCCCGGATGCCGTACAAGCATGAAGCCGTATCCGACGAAAACGCACAACACGCCATAAAACAGCCGTTTAGCGGCATCGTTCCGACATCCGGCACCGGAGCGGCTTCTCTGTATAAAGATACAAAAATATATCAATTCGGATATCCGGCCAAACGGTGTCCGAACAATTTATTCGCTTTCGCCACAAAAACGTCGAAAATAGTTTTTCCTCCGGGAAATCGCTCCTTATTCATCGTCGGGCGTTCCGCAGTCCGGGACCGGAACGCCGGCCCGCAGACAATTTCCGGCAGAAATTTCCGGCCCGCGAGGAATACCGAACAGCGCCAACGCGGCGTCGAGCTTCCGGGCGACACGTCCGAAATCGGACATCGCTCCCAGCTCGGCGAGCGTCACCCACCGGAATCCGAACGATTCCGAACGGTCGATCGAGATCCGGGCGTCGCCGTCGAACAGAAAAGCGAAACGCAGATCGAAATGATAATGCTCGTCCTCCGCTTTCCGCTCGCAGGCCGGGATGTAGTGCCCGTCGGCATCGACCGGCACGATCCCGCCGGATGGCGAGAGACGCAACGGTTCCAAACGATCCGGACCGAGTCCTGTCTCCTCCCGCACCTCACGTAGTGCAGCGGCGAATACCGAAGCATCCGTCGGCTCGACATGCCCTCCGGGCTGCAACCACCGGCCCAGTTGTCTGTGCTCGAGCAACAACACTTTCCCTTCGCGACGATCCACGACGAAAGCGCCGGCCGTGATGTGTCCGACGAAATTCTTGCGGTCGTACAGATCGCATCCACTGAACGACCGGACGAAACGTTCGAAACGTTCCAGCCGCGGCCGCTCTTCCGGATACCGTTCGAGGTACTCCTCCAGCATCCGTTCTACCTGCCGTTCATTCTCCATATTTTCGAAAAACGATTACGCGGTTATACTCCTTACAACATAATAGTCCCTGCCGCTTCCGCCGCACATCCCGGTCTTCCGTACCGGAGCCCCCGCCAAACGGAATTCAGGAGACCGATCCGTCGTTTTCGCCGGATGTTTCCCGCTCCGGACACACCTTCGCCCCACAAGCGTTCCCGATGCACGGCCGACATCTTCCGCGACGACGGGCGAAAGCGTCGGAAAGAAAACTCAAAGCCGAACTTTCCGCACCCCGATTCTCATAGTATATAACCGCCTAAAAAATACGGCCCGACGCTCGCAAGACGAACGATCCGGCCGCACGATTCTTTCGCCGCGAAACGCGGGAAGCCTCTCTCTGAGGCTTGCGGGATTTTACTGTTTGAGCGTACGCTCGATATAGCTTTTATAATCTTTGACCACCGGACAGTAATCGCTTCCGAACAGCGGCGAAGAGATCAGAAAATCCGCCGACGAACGGTTGATGGCCGTAGGCACGTTATAAAGCGTAGCCAGACGCAGCAAAGCCTTCACATCCACGTCGTGCGGCTGGGCCTGCATCGGGTCCCAGAAAAAGATCAACGCCTCCACACGCCCCTCGGCGATCATGGCGCCCAACTGCTGGTCGCCGCCCAACGGACCCGATTTGAGCAACGTGATGTCCATTTTGTCTTCGGACAGATCGCTGCCCCGACGATCTTTC
>UROX01000152.1 GCA_900549685.1 uncultured Alistipes sp. | reverse complement strand
CGAGTACCATTCGGCATTGAACAGGTTCGAATCGTTGGTGGCCTTGTAGGTCAGGTATACGGATATGGGCAACAGAATGAACGTGGCGATCCACATACCCGCGAAAGAGTTCCACGAACCCTCCCTGGCCATTTTCTCGCCCGTGATCGAAATGATGTAATAGATCACGAAAAATCCGACCGATACGACCACCGGCATGCCCAGTCCCCCCTTGCGGATGATGGCCCCGAGCGGAGCGCCGATCAGGAAGAAGATCATGATCGAAACAGGGAGCGACATTTTCTTGTGCCAGTCCACCTTGTATTTGTAGAGTTGCGTGAGCGCTTCTTTCGAGGTCGCTTCGTCGAAAGAATAATAGTTGCGCGAGCTGGTGGCCTTGTTCAGCGCTTCGTCGTAGACGGCTTTCCGGTCCCTGATTCCCAGACTGTCGATCCGTTCGGCCGAATAGAAAGGTTGCATATTCTCGTTGCGGGGAATCGTATCGGATGCCAACGATTTGTCGTAGGGAAAGATGAACGACGAGACCAGCGGGTCGTAGGAGGCGTTGGTCGTCTGGATGCTCAGTTTCTCCAGCGAGTCGATCCCTATGGTCAGTTCGCGGATGTTCTTGGTCTGGCTGCCGTTGAACAGCGACTGGTCGGTGCGTTCGAAGTCGAATCCCGACAGCGGAATAACCATGTTCTGCACGCCGAAAATGTTGTGTCTCAGCTCGCTGTTCTCGAACCATTTGTAGCTTCTCGTCTCTTCGTACGTCTCGCCGTTGTAGAGCGTGACGAGCAGGTACTTCTTGTCGTCCGAAAGCGAGATGTAGCCCGAGTCGGCCACGGTGGTCGTCATGTCGCCGTTGTTCTTGCGGGTGTCGTAGATCAGCAGGTCGGTCAGCAGTTTGGTCTTGGGGTCCTGCCGTCCCACCCGGATGCTGAGGTTGTCTATGCCGTTGAAGAAGAGTCCGTCCTTGAATTCGATCGACTGCTTCTGGTTGCGGATGTCGTAGATCAGCGCCGACATCTTGCGGCTCGACAGAGGGACCAAGTTGTTGGCCACGAAGAAACTGCCTACGGCCACGAAAAACACCAGCACGATAAGCGGACGCATGATGCGGGGAAGCGATATGCCGGCCGACTTGAGCGCCAGCAGCTCGTAGTTCTCTCCCATGTTGCCCATCGTCATCACGGCGGCGAACAGCGTGGCCAGCGGCAGCACCATCGGGATGAGCGAGACGGCGGCGTACATCATCAACTCGAGGATGACGCTCGGACCGAGTCCTTTGCCCACCAACTCGTCGATGTACCGCCACATGAACTGCATGATGAATACGAAGAGCACGATGAAGAAAGTGAGAATCATCGGGCCCAGATAGGATTTCAGTATGAGTTTGTGGACTGTTTTCATCCGTCGGTTCAGCGCTTAGGCGTACGCAAAGGTAATAGTTTTACCACAATAAGCGTAACGGTGAGGACAAATATTGTGGAGGCTCCGGAGGGAATGTCGCTGCGGTAGCTGATCCACAGTCCGGCGAAAGCGCCGAGCGTGGCGATGGCGGAGGCGAGCAGCAGGATGCGTCCGAACGATTTGGCGATCTGGGTGGCGATGACGGCCGGTATGGTGAGCAGCGAGATAAGCAGCACGATGCCCACGACGCGGATCGACATGACGATCGTCACGGCTACCAGGGCCGACATCGCATAACCGATAGCCCGCACGGGCATCTTCTGGCTGGCGGCGAAACCGCGGTCGAAGGCCACGTAGAGCACGGGACGGTAGAACAGGGCGAAGACGGCGACGATCAGTGTGTCCACGAGCCCCATCCATAGCAGATCCGAAGTGCTTACGCTCAGGATGTTGCCGAAAAGGAAGCTCATCAGGTTCGGGGCGTAGCCCGGTGTCAGGTAGATGAAGATGATGCCCACGGCCATGCCTAATGACCAGATCAGGCCGATGGCCGAATCCTCGCGGATGCGCCGGCCCACCGAGAAGGCCTCGATGCCGAGCGCCGAGACGACGGCGAACAGCAGGGCGCCCAGCATGGGGTCGGCGCCGAAATAATAGGCCATTCCGATCCCTCCGAAAGACGAATGGGTGATCCCCCCGCTGAGGAATACCAGCCGGCGGCACACGACATAGGTGCCTACGATTCCGCAGGCTATGCCGCACAGCAGGCAGGCCGCCGCGGCGTGGGACAGGAATCGGTATTGGGCGATTTCGGCGAAAAAATCCATGTCTGCGGGAAAGTGAGACGCAAAACTACGCGTTTTTTGCGGAAAGTCCCGCCTGCGGGCGCATTTTTACGTGTTAAAATTAGCCGTCGGTTTCGTACATTTGTCCCCGAATCCGAAAAAAGAGAAGACCATGTCGTCCGAGAGAAAAGTGAAATTCTGTACGCTGGGATGCAAGTTGAATTTTTCCGAAACCTCCACCATCGCCCGCGAGTTCGAGCAGGGCGGGTTTCGGCGCGCGCAGCCGGGCGAGAAGGCCGATATATGCGTGGTGAACACTTGTTCGGTCACCGAGCATGCCGACAAGAAGTGCCGCAACCTCGTGCGGCGCCTCATCCGGGAGAATCCCGGCGCGCTGGTGGCCGTCACGGGCTGTTACGCCCAGCTTTCTTCGGAACGCATCGCCGCCATCGAAGGGGTGGATCTGGTGATCGGCAACGGCGACAAGGGGTCCGTCTACCGGCGCGTCGCAGCGCTGGAGGGCAAGTCGGGCGCTGCGGTCCACGCCTGCGAGGCGGAGGAGCTGACCGGGTTTTTCGCCGCCTTTTCGAGCGGCGACAGGACGCGTTCTTTCCTCAAGGTGCAGGACGGATGCGATTACCGGTGCAGCTATTGCACGATTCCGCTGGCCAGAGGGGCGAGCCGCAACATGCCGATCGCCGATCTGGTCGCCGAGGCGGAGGCCATCGCGCGCAGCGGGCAGCGCGAAATCGTGCTCACGGGTGTCAATACGGGCGATTTCGGCCGGACGACCGGCGAATCGTTCCTCGATTTGCTGCGGGCGCTCGACCGCGTGGAAGGGATCGGCCGTTATCGGATCTCGTCCATCGAACCCAATCTGCTGACGGACGAGATCATCGCCTTCACGGCGGCTTCCGAACGGTTCCAGCCTCATTTTCATATCCCTATCCAGAGCGGCTGCGACCGGATTCTCGCCCTGATGCGGCGACGCTACAATACGGCGCGTTTTGCCGACCGGATCGAAGCGGTCCGCCGGGCGATTCCGGACGTGTTTTTCGGTATCGACGTGATCGTGGGATTTCCCGGCGAGACCGAGGAGGATTTCGCCTGTACGTACGGTTTTCTCGAACGGATCGCTCCGGCTTTTCTGCATGTGTTCCCCTACTCCGTCCGTCCCGGTACGCCGGCGGCCGGACTGCCCGACCGCGTTTCGCCGGAAGTCGCCGAGCGCCGGGCTTTCGAACTGGGCAGACTCTCGGACCGTCTGCATCGGGATTTCTGTTCCCGTTACGTGGGGCGGACAGCTACGGCGTTGTGGGAGAGTACGATGCGTGGCGGATACATGTTCGGATACACGGGAAATTACATCAAGGTGCGTGCTCCTTACGACCGTTCGAAGATCAATACGTTCTCCCGCGTGGAACTTCTCGGGATGGAAGACGACACGATGGAGGCGGCGATTCTCGGATAGGAGGAAAGTCAGGCTCGACCGGGTATTCATCCGATGTCCGTCCTTCTTTTCGTCGGATGCGTTTTCGATATTTGTCTCGAAGAATCCGGCTCTGCCGACGCGGACCGGGCATTCTCGCGACATTCGCTCTTCTTTTCATCGAATATATTCGCTATATTTGTCGTTCCGCCCAATTGCGGAGCGTTTGAATCATGGGAATAAGGGAAAAAATAAGGCTCGGTTTCCTGTCGCTGGGGCTGCTGCTTTTCTTTTCGGGTGTCATATCCTATTTCGAACTCAATCGGTTGAGCGTCTCCACGCAGAGCATGCTGGGAGCCAGCCTGAGGAATATGGAACTGTCCAAGACGATGCTGGACGCCGTGCAGGACCAGAACACGGCCCTGCTCCAGATGATCGTTTCCGGTACGCGCAACAGCGATTCGCTGCTCGTGGCCGGGCGCGAACGTTTCGAGACGGCCGTCGGCGAAGCCGGAACCGCGATCCGCGACTTACAGCGCGTCGATTCGATCTACGCCGCCTCCATCCGCTACAACGAGGTGGTCAATTCCTATCTCAGGGACAGTCTCACATATGATAACATGGGGGGATTCGTCGAGATCTACAAGACGTCGTATTCCGCGCTGACCTCTTCGATCAAGAATTTCATGGTCTCGTCCCAGCGGGCGATGGACTCTAAGGCCAAACGGCTGGAAGACAACGCATACCGGGCAACCATACCCAGTTTCGTGGCATTGCTGATCGCCATCGTGATCGTCTGTATATTCTATTACTTCATCAACCTTTACTATATCGATCCCGTGCTGAGGATCACCGGCGGACTCAAGGCCTATCTGAATTCCCGTATTCCGTTCAAAGTCACCGTCGAGGGACGGGACGAGGTGTACAAACTCAAAGAATATATCGAATCGCTGATCGATCAGCTCAAAAGCAGACGGAACGAATAGGCTATGCGGTGGAATATAGTGCTCCGATACATCGGATTGATCCTGTTGCTCGATGCGGTTTTCATGCTGCTCGCGGCCTGCGTGTCCCTGCTCGACGGGATGGATACGGGCTTCTATCCGTTGTTGCAGAGTTTTCTGCTGACGTCGATTCTGGGGTCGTTTCCTCTTATTTTCGTGTCGAGAGGCGGAGCGATCGTCAGCCAGGAAGGGTATGCCGTCGTGACGGGTGCGTGGCTCATGTCGTGTCTGGCGGGCATGTTGCCCTATGTACTGTGGGGCGGGGAGTTTTCGTTCGTCAATGCGTGGTTCGAGAGCGTTTCGGGGTTCAGTACCACCGGCGCGACGATTCTCAGCGATGTGGAAGCCTTGCCCAGGGGGATGCTTTTCTGGCGGGCCTCGACCCATTGGCTGGGCGGTATGGGCGTGGTGATGTTCGTGCTCGTGGTGCTGCCGTCGATGGGTTCGACGAAAATGCGTCTTTCGAGCGTCGAGCTTTCGTCGATGGCCAAGGACAATTTCAGATACCGGACCCAGAAAATCCTGCAGATTCTGCTGGTCGTCTATGTCGGACTGACGGTCTCCGAAACGATTCTGCTCAGGATCGCCGGCATGAGCTGGTTCGATGCGGTGTGCAACTCGTTCTCGACGATTGCCACGGGCGGTTTCTGTACCCGCAATGCCAGTATCGCCTCTTTCGGCAGCGCATGGATCGAAGTGATCCTGATCTTTTTCATGGCGGTTTCGGGTTTGCACTTCGGGCTGATCTTCGCCACGATGACTGGTAAAAGCAATAACGTCTTCAAGTCGGAAATAGGCCGTTACTACATCTATTCCCTTCTGGGTGCAGGATTGGTTACGACGTTGAGTCTGTGGTTGTCGGGGGCTTATCCCACCTTCGCCTCTTCGATGCGCTACGGTTTCTTTCAGGTCGTGTCGGTGGCATCGACCACGGGTTTCGCAACGGCCGATTCTTCGGCATGGCCTTCTTTGTCTGTCATGATGTTGTTTCTTATGATGGTACAGTGCGGGTGCGCGGGATCGACGGCAGGCGGCGTCAAGTGCGACCGGGTGTTGTTGTCGTTCAAGGCGATCCGGGCGATGATGATCCGCCGCCAGCATCCCAATGCCGTCATCCGCGTGAAGCTCAACGGCGTAATACAGGACGCTACGATGGTCGATATGGCCGTGCTGTTCATTTTGCTGTACGGCGCCTTGCTCGCTGCGGGCACAATCCTCATAGCGGCTTTCGGGTTGGATCTGGAGACGAGTTTCAGTATGGCTGCGGCCAGCATGGGCAATGTCGGGGTGGGATTCGGTCAGGCCGGTTCGATGAGCAATTACGGCAATTTCCCGGCGGCGGTCAAGGTGTTGTGTACGATTCTCATGTTGCTGGGACGTTTGGAAATATTCGGTTTTTTA
>UROX01000151.1 GCA_900549685.1 uncultured Alistipes sp. | reverse complement strand
CAGACACATTCCCGAACGGCATTCGGAGCATTTTCCCATACAGCAAGAATCGTCCCGACAAAACGGGCCGCACCGGGGGAAACCGCTGTCCGGAACAGGCGGTTCCGGACAGCGTTCCGCCGACCGACCCGGCATCGGGGAAATCTTCCGGGAAAACCGCACCGGACGGCCGAGCGAAAGCATCGGGAAAAAACGTACGTCATTGCGGATTTATCCATATTTTTGCCCCGAAGCTCCCTGCGCCGGGGAGTGCGTTCCTTCACACAAACCCGTTTCCGATGGCAGGAGTCTATATCCACATTCCGTTCTGCAAAAGCAAATGCCACTATTGCGACTTCTATTCCAGCACGGCACTCGAGAAAAAAGAAGCCGTACTGGCCGCCATAGCCGGAGAGTTGCGGCAGCGAGCCTCCTTTCTGGGTTCGGAAACCGTACGCACGGTCTATTTCGGCGGAGGCACCCCGTCGCTTTGTACGCCCTCCGAACTGGGCGGGCTGCTGGCTATCGTCCGCGAACGGTTCGACACCCGGCTCGAGGAGATCACCGTCGAGGCCAACCCCGACGACCTGACGGACGACTATCTGGCCGCACTCCGCGACGAGGGCGTCGGACGGTTGAGCATCGGTATCCAGTCGTTCGACGACCGCGACCTGCGGTTCATGCACCGGCGCCACGACGCCGCAACGGCCATCGGGGCCGTGGAACGGGCACGGAAAGCCGGATTCGACAACCTGACGATCGACCTCATCTACGGTATCCCCGGCTCGACGCCCGAACGATGGGCCAGGAACCTCCGGCAGGCCGTCGCACTGGATGTTCCCCACCTCTCGGCCTATCACCTCACGATCGAGGAGGGAACGGTCTTCGGACGAAGGGCCGCCCGGGGTGAATTCACCGAAATCCCCTCCGAACGGAGCCGGGAAGAATACGACCTGCTGGAGGAAACCCTCGCCGCAGCCGGCTACGAGCATTACGAGATATCGAACTTCGCTCGTCCCGGCTTCCGGGCCGTCCACAATTCGAACTACTGGAACGGCACGCCCTACCTCGGCGTCGGTCCGGCGGCCCATTCCTTCGACGGCGGACGACAGCGGCAATGGAATACGGCGCACATCGGGCGCTATCTGGAAGAAGTACCCGGCAACCGACACTGCCGCACCGAAACACTCACCGAGACGATGCGCTACAACGAATTCGTTATGACCGCCCTGCGGACTGCCGAGGGCGTCGATACCGAGCGGCTGGAAGAACGATTCGGGGCACGCAAATTGCAATATTTCATCACGCAGGCGAAAAAACACCTCGCCCGAAATACGATCGTCCGGAATAAATCCGTATATTACATTCCGAGCGAACATTTTCTGATCTCGGACGGGATCATCGCCGATCTTTTTTACATCGATGCGGACTGCGAAACGGAAACGGACGCAGAAAACAGACAAGAACCAAATAGATGAGAATCGATATGTCGGAAACGAAAAAAAACACAGGACTCGCACCGGACTACCTGTTCGAAGTGAGTTGGGAAGTTTGCAACAAAGTGGGAGGCATCCACACCGTCGTGGCCACCAAAGCGCTGACGATAGAACGACGACTGGGCGACCGTTACATTCTGATCGGTCCCGACGTCCACCGCGAGGACGCGAACCTCGAATTCGAGGAGGCGCCCGACCTGCTCAAAGAGTGGAAACAGACGCTGCTGGCCAAAGACAACATACGCGTGAAGACCGGACGATGGAAAATCGAGGGAAGCCCGATTGCCGTGCTGGTCGATTTCAGCCAGTTCATATCGAGCAAGGACGACATTCTGAAGTTCCTGTGGGAATCCTACCGGGTCGATTCGATCAGCGGCCAGTGGGACTACATCGAGCCGGTGCTGTTCGGCACGGCCGCCGGCAAAGTGATCGAAAGCTACGTAAACTTTTTCTGCAAGCCGACCGACCGGATCGTCGCCCAGTTCCACGAATGGATGACTTCGAGCGGGGGACTCTACCTCCAGAAACACTCGCCCTACGTAGCCACCGTCTTCACGACGCACGCCACGGTCATGGGCCGGTGCATCGCAGGCAACGGCCTGCCGCTCTACGGCGACATGCAAAAGCTCAACGCCGACGAGCTGGCACGCCGTTTCGGCGTCGTGGCCAAACATTCGCTCGAAAAAACGGCAGCCTGTCAGTACGACTGCTTCACGACGGTGAGCAACCTGACCGCCCGGGAATGCAGATACCTGCTGGGCAAAAACACGGACCTGGTCACGCCGAACGGATTCGAGGACGACTTCGTCTGGCCGGCCGAGGAACTCGCCCGCAAGCGTGCCGACGCACGGGGACTGATGATCCGCGTCGCCGAAGCATGCCTCGGCGTACACTACGACAGGGAACCGCTGATCGTGGGCACCAGCGGACGATACGAATTCAAGAACAAGGGACTCGACGTCTTCGTCGATTCGCTGCTCCGGCTCGCCGAAGCCGACTCGCTCGAACGTCCGGTACTGGCCTACGTTACCGTGCCTGCCGGCAACAACGGTCCCCGACAGGACCTTCGTGCCCGCCTCGACGATCCGGCCGCCCCGATTGACGGAACCGCCCTCCGCAACACGACGCACTGGCTCTCGGCCCCCGAATGGGACCCGATCGTAAGCCGGATACGCGGTTCGAAACTCGATGATCCGTCCTGTCCCGTACAGCTGGTCTTCGTCCCCTCGTACCTCAACGGCCACGACGGCATTTTCGACCGACATTATTACGAACTGCTCTGCGGCATGGACGTGACGGTCTTCCCGTCGTACTACGAACCGTGGGGCTACACTCCGCTCGAAAGCATCGCCTTCTCGGTGCCTACGATCACCACGTCGCTCACCGGTTTCGGACAATGGGTGGCCGAGAAACTCGACGAACACAAGGGCGTCGAGGTGATCGCCCGGACCGACACGAACGACGCCGAAGTGGTCGGCAAAATCGCCTCGTCGCTGGCCGAATACAGCTTCATGGACGAGACCGAATACGAGTCGTTCCGTCGCTCGGCGCTCGAGATATCCCGCATCGCCCTGTGGGAAAACCTGATCGAATTCTACGACAGAGCCTATGCCGACGCACTGGCGAGAATGACCTCGCGCAACCGAGAGAGCACCTACCGGGACGGAGGCGCCTACAACGAACAGATCAACTTCGTCCGTCAGCAGCTCGTCAGCGACACTCCCTCGTGGCGGAGGCTGATGGTCGAGCGCAAGCTGCCCGAGAGGCTCCATCCGCTCGAAGTGCTCTCCAAAAATCTGTGGTGGTCGTGGACGATGGCGGCCTACGAACTGTTCGAATACATCGACAAGCCGCTGTGGGTGAAATGTGAGAAAAACCCGATCGACTTCCTCGACAAGCTGAAATATTCCCGCCTGCTGGCGCTCGAAAAGGACGAGATCTTTCTGGGCAAAATGGACGCCGTGTACGCCCGCTTCCGCGAATACATGGACGAGAAAAAAGAGGCCCGCGAACCGAAGATCGCCTATTTCAGCATGGAATACGGCCTGCACAGCTCGCTGAAGATCTATTCGGGCGGTCTGGGCATTCTGGCTGGCGACTACCTCAAGGAAGCCAGCGACAAGAACGTGCCGATGGTGGCCGTGGGGCTGCTCTACCGGTACGGATACTTCACGCAGCGGCTCTCGGCCTCCGGTGCGCAGGAAGCCAGCTACGAGGCGCAAAACTTCCAGAAACTGCCCATCAGTCCCGTCCGCGACGAGGCGGGCAACTGGGTCAGCGTCCAGATCGCCTTCCCCGGACGAGTCATAACGGCCCGCGTCTGGCGCTGCGACGTAGGACGGACCGAACTGTACCTGCTCGACACCGACCACGACCTGAATCAGGACGAAGACCGTTCGATCACGTTCCATCTCTACGGAGGCGACTGGGAGAACCGGCTCAAGCAGGAGATGTTGCTGGGCATCGGAGGCATCCGCGCCCTCAACGCCATGGGCATCCGGCAGGACGTCTACCACTGCAACGAGGGACACGCCGCCTTCATCGGCATCGAACGCATCCGCAACCTCATCCACGACGACAGACTCTCGTTCAGCGAAGCGCTGGAAGTCGTCCGCTCGTCGTCGCTGTTCACCACCCACACACCGGTTCCGGCCGGACACGACGCGTTCCCCGAATCGATGATCCGGCAATACATGTCGCACTATCCCGACCGGCTGGGCATCACGTGGGAACAGTTCATCAATCTGGGCAAAACCGATCCGAACAATCCGAACGAGAAATTCTCGATGAGCTTCCTGGCCTGCAACCTCTCGCAGGAGGTGAACGGCGTGAGCTGGCTCCACGGCGAGGTGAGCAAGGACATTCTCGGTGGAATGTGGCCCGGATATTTCAAAGACGAACTGCACATCGGCTACGTCACCAACGGCGTGCACTTCCCCACGTGGTGCGCCGCCAACCTGCGCAGACTCTACGCCCGCTACTTCGGCGAAGGCTTCCTGGGCAAGGAATACCGGATACCGGCATGGCAGAAGGTCCGCGAGATAGCGGACGAGGAGCTGTGGTCCGAACGCATGGTTCTGAAAAACAAACTCATCGACCACATCAAAGCCCGCGTAAGCGATCCCAAGCAGTTCCGTTTCGACTCGCCGCGCCAGATGATCCGCATCCAGGACTCGCTCCGGCCCGACGTGCTGACCATCGGTTTCGCCCGCCGATTCGCCACCTACAAGCGGGCACACCTGCTGTTCACGAATCTCGACCGGTTGGACAGCATCGTCAATAATCCGGAGCGGCCCGTGCAGTTCATCTTCGCCGGCAAGGCCCACCCCAACGACAAACCGGGACAGGACCTCATCAAACGCATCGTCGAGGTGGCTGCCATGCCGCGCTTCACGGGCAAGATCATCTTCCTGCAGAACTACGACATGGAGCTGGCCCGGCGCATGGTACAGGGCGTGGACGTATGGCTCAACACGCCGACCCGTCCGCTCGAGGCCTCCGGCACCAGCGGCGAAAAGGCCGTGATGAACGGCGTGATGCAGTTCAGCGTACTGGACGGCTGGTGGGTCGAAGGCTACAAGCCGGGCGGCGGCTGGATGCTGCCCATGGAACGCACGTTCGAAGATCAAGGCTTCCAGAACGAGATGGACGCCGAACTGATATACAATACGATCGAGGAGGAGATCGCCCCGAAATACTACCGCAGGGGAGCGGACGGCATTCCGCACGAATGGGTCGAAGCCGTCAAAACCTGCGTGGCGGACATCGCCTCCAACTTCACGACCAACCGCATGCTGACCGACTACGAGGAGCGTTTCTACCGGAAACTTTTCGAACGCAACCGGGCGATGACGGCCGACGATTTCGCCATGGCGCGGGAGATCGCCGCATGGAAACGCCGCGTGAGCAGCGTATGGGACCGCATCCGCATCCTCAACGTCAAACAGTTCGACATGGGCCGCGAAGCCATTATGACCGGACACGGTTACAACGTGGAGGTGACGGTGGACATCGACGAACTGCAGCCCGAAGAGATCGGAGCCGAAATGATCGTCGCCGACCAGATCACCGACGGGCAGGTGCGCGTAACGACGCGCAGGGAACTCAGGTTCGACAAACGGGACGGATCGAAAGTGCTCTATTCGACCCTCTTCACACCCGAATCGACCGGTTCGTTCGATCTGGCCATCCGCATCTTCCCCAAAAACGACAAGCTGCCCCACCGCATGGATTTCGCGCTGGTGAAATGGGCATAACGTAACGGCCGCCGTGCCGAATCCGAGACGGGCGCGCCTTTCCGGTGCGCCCGTTTTCGATCTGCCCCGAACGACAGGCGACCGCGGCCCGAATACCCCTCGGTCCCCGGAGGCCTTTCCGCTCCTCCCGCGACGGCACCCTGTCCCGGGAAACGGTCCCACAGCCGATCCGCAGTCGGGAGGCGGCCCTCGGACGGCAAAGAGGGGACAAGAGGACTGCGATTGTCCTGCCACGGATCGCCAGAACAAATCCGCCGGAAGACCGTCGCCGCCACCGGCCACAGCCTGACACCCCGCACTCAGACTTTCCCCGGCGGGAACGATGGTTGCGGAAACGATTATATAACAAAGTCCTCGGTCGCATTTTCCCGATCCGACCGCAGCGGTTC
>UROX01000150.1 GCA_900549685.1 uncultured Alistipes sp. | reverse complement strand
GGCGGAGGCAACGGTGCATTCATCGGAGCGATCCACCGGGCTGCCGCACTGATGGATAACCGAATCGAACTCGTCTGCGGATGTTTCAGCAGCAAACCCGACGTCTCGCTGGCTTCCGGACGCGAATATTACCTGCCCGACGACCGCATATACGCTTCTTACGAAGAGATGATCGTACGCGAGGCGGCGCTCCCGGAAGGAGTCCGGATGGACTTCGTGTCCATCGTCACGCCGAACAGACTCCATTTCGGACCGGCCATGCTGGCTCTCGAACACGGATTCGATGTCGTCCTCGACAAGCCGATGACCTTTTCGCTGGACGAGGCCGTCCGTCTGAGAGATAAAGTACGGGAAACGGGACGGACGCTGGCTCTGACCCATACTTATTCCGGCTATCCGGCCGTCAAAGAAGCTCGGGAACGTTTCGCACGCGGCGATTTCGGCAAAATTCGCAAAATCTACGTCGAATATCCGCAGGGATGGCTTTCCACGCGGGTCGAACTGGAAGAAGGCTCGAACGCGGGATGGCGCACCGATCCGGCAAGGGCCGGAAAAGGCGGCTGCATGGGCGACATCGGCACGCATGCGCTGCAACTGGCCGAATACATCTCGGGACAGCGCTGTACGTCTCTGTGCGCTTCGCTGAACGCCGTTGTCGAGGGACGGACACTGGATGACGACGGAGCGGCCCTGCTGCGATTCGACGGAGGTGCGACCGGTGTACTGATCGCCACGCAGGTCGCTGCGGGAGAAGAAAATTCACTGAAGATCCGCATGTACGGAGAAAAAGGCGGCATCGAATGGTCGCAGATGGAACCCAACTCGCTGTATGTGAAATGGAGCGACCGGCCGATGGAAGTCGTCCGTACCGGCAACGGCTATATGGGTGTCGCCGCGAAAGCCAACACGCGCACGCCGGGCGGCCACCCGGAAGGATACATAGAGGCTTTCGCCAACATTTACCGGAATTTCGCCCTCGCCGTACAGGCCCGCAAAGCAGGTTTGCCCGTCGATCCGGCAGCGGATTTTCCCGATGCCGAAGACGGCGTCCGCGGTCTGCAATTCATCGAAACGGTCGTCCGGTCCGGATACGACGATACCCGGAAATGGACCGACTGGGTGACGGAGTAAATTCGATCCGAACGACTGCTTCCGTCAATTTTCAATGCGCCGACCGTCCGGAAGGAGGAAGGAAGGAAACGCGGCCTGTGATTGCATTTCCGAATCATCTCCGCCCCGGCAAGAGTTTCAGAGCGCAGCCAGAAAAAAGCCGAAAACTACGGTAGAGTAGGCACATCATAGTATTATAAGCGAAGACTTTCTTCCGATCTGAGATCGGAAGAAAGTCTTTTTATCGCTATACGGTCTCCACCATCGTTCCCCGGGAACAGGACATTTCCAGAACGTTCGTCGCAAGAACGGCACGCCTTCTCGGCCGCTCCGACAAAAGCACTCTCCGCCCGGACAGGATCGTCCGCAGGGCCTTCTTTATCCAAGAACAAAAACAATCGAACAATTCCCCGGCACAACATATTATTCATGGATACCACGATCTGGCTTTCCCGGCCAATCACAAATCCCAGCCAGTGGAATCGACACCGATCCGCCCAAGGCCTAATCCCCCCGAATACTTGCGGAAAGAAAAATATGCCACCGAAAAACTTCGCTCAATTAAGGATATGACAGCAAAAAAGCGAAGAGAACGCGACTGGAAATTCCTGGACTCTGCCTCCTGGACTCTCCGTACCTCCTTCCGGACTGTTTCGAGATAGGAACCCGAAACGCCCCCACACGACACATCGTATGCCGCAAGCGATAGCGACCGACGGGTCCTGAAAAACACACGATCACGACAGGCCGATTCATATATTCCACGCAATACGAACACCTACGAACGAAATTCCCGTCGGGGTAGGGAAGAAGCGTCTGTATATTTCTAATAACAAGGCGAATCGGACGATTTCAGTCTTTCAATTACAGGTTGCGACATCCGGCACCGTTCCGAGGCTCGTATCGGAATCCGCTTCGATGGAACAGGAACCGACCATATAATTTACGGGCAATCATCGGTTTGAGCGCTTCGGTTTTCGATAACGCTTCGACTCCGACCGATGTTAGCCATGACGCGACGTATGCTCGAATTGCCCCATTAAAACGAGGCCGGGCAGTACTCGAAAATACAGCGACAGCAAAGATAGCGTCACACGGAAAATCGCCTCGATAAGAACCGATCCGGGCAAAAAACAGGGAACCGTCGCATACGTCGCCGCATTTACGAAAGAGGGATACGATCGGACGCAACGGAATTATAGAGACGCACACCAAAATAAAAAGGGTACCGAAACCCGGTACCCTTTTTCGAACGCGCGAAGCGGCATCGCCGTCGCTTCATGCGGTCTGTGTTTAGTTGGCTGCCGTTACATCTTCGGCCGGACGTTCTTTCAGGTTCAGTTCCTTTTTAATCAAAGGGAACACGTCCACTACGGAAGAGTTCTGGAAAGCCAGCGGAGCATTTTCCGTATTGAAGATCAACGTGAAACCGTTGTCGTTTCCGATCTTGTCGATCGCTTTCTGAGCCTTTTCGATCAGCGGCGTCAGCAGTTCGCCCTGCGTTTTCTGAAACTGCTGGGCTGCAACCTGCTGCAATTCCTGATAACGGGTCTGCAGATCGTTCAACTCTTTGGTTTTCATCTGATCCACCGCATCGGAATAGGTCGCCTTATTTTTCTGATAGTCCTGCAACTTCGTATTGAATTCGACCTGCACGGCATCGAGCTGATCCATAAGCTCTTTCTGTAAGGCCTGAAGTTTTACGTCCGCCGAATCTTTTTCGGGCATGAGCATCACGACTTCGGATACATTGACGACACCGAACTTCTGAGCCTGAACAGCTGCCGAACCTGCGAGCAGAAAAGCTGCCGCCAGCGTTAATTTTGCAATTGTTTTCATAAAATCCATCAAGTTAGTTTATTGTTTCAGTAAATTAATGATTTCTTCCGTTTTGTCCAATTCGGGCGCATAATACAACAGAGTCTGGTTGTTGGTCCGGTCGATAATCATGCCCAGACCGTTATCTTTGGCATATTTGTCGATCACGGCGAACACCCTGTCCTGGATGGGCTTGATTAGTTCCACCCGTTTTTTCATCAGATCGCCTTCGGGACCCAGCACATCCTGCTGGTACTTGTTGATCTCCCGTTCGCGGGTCACGATCTCGTCCTCCCTCCGGTTGCGGTTCGTTTCCGAGAGATAGGCCTTCTGTGCTTGATAGTTGTTGTACATTTCGTCGAGATCGGCATAGGCCTCATCGACATTCTTCCGATACTGTGCAGCCAGATTGTCCAATTGCTCGATCGCGGCGTTATAGTCGTCGAGCGATTTGAAAACGCTTTCGGAATTGATGAAGGCATAATTCTGTGCCCGGAGACCGGTGGCGGCACACAAGGCGCAGGCTAACGATACGATTAATTTTTTCATGGTCGGAAATCTGTATTGGTTAAAACTGCGTACCTATCATAAAGTGTACCTGACTTCCGCTGCGGGTGTTGGAACCGACGGCATTGTCGAAACCGTAACCCCAATCGACTCCGAGCATACCCACGACGGGGAGATAGATACGGGCACCCACACCGAGCGACCGCTTGATGAGGAAAGGATCGAACTCTTTCCACGACCGGAACGCGTTACCGCCTTCGGCGAAAGCGAGTGCATAGATATTGGAACTCGGTTTGAGGATGATCGGGTAGCGGATTTCCATCGTATACTTGTTGTAGGCACGGGCATAGTCGCGCCGTCCGTCTACCGTATAGGAATTGGGCGTCAGGGCACTGTTCTCGTAACCACGCAAACCGATGATTTCGACACCGTAGACATTGTAACCCGACATACCGTCTCCCCCGAGGTCGAAGCCTTCGAACGGAGAGGGTTTGTTCTTGTTGTAGGAGCCGAGGTAACCCATTTCGGCTCTCGCCATGAGCACCAGTTTGTTGTTGTTGGTCAGCGGATAGAACCACTGCGCCTTGAGCTGCCACTTGTGGTATTCGATCCATTTGTAACGCTTGTTATCGGGCAGATCGGGATCGGCATAGTCGATATTTTTCTGGAAAAGCGAGTAGGGCGGCGTCAGCGTCACCGAAACCGAGAAATCGGACCCGGTACGCGGATAAATAGGCGAATCGACCGTGCTGCGGCCGAAAACGGTCTTGAGCGCGAAGATATTGGACGAACCGTTTTCGACGATGAACGAGGTCCAGTCCTTGAGGTTGTACGACTGATAGCTCAGTTCGTGGTACAGCGAGAAGTTGCGGTCGGGCCATGCCAGACGCCGTCCGATACCCACCGACACCCCGAGCGTACGGAAGTGACGGTTCCCTTTCTGCCAGGCGTAATAGGCATCGGATTCGTCCGAATAATACATGCTCACCGAAAGCGCGTTGGGCTTTTTACCGCCCAGCCACGGTTCCGTGAAACTGAACGAGATGGCCTTGTAATACGATCCGTTGGTCTGGCCGCGGATAGCCAGCTGCTGGTTCTGTCCGTGCGGATAGGGCCGCCACTCGCTTTTCTTGAAGAAGTTTTTCAGCGACACGTTATTGAGCTGTACGCCGACCGAACCGACGAACATGCTGGCTCCCCAACCGCCGGATATCTCGAATTTATCGCTCGGAATCTCCTCGAGCGGGAACGAAATATCGACCAGTTCGTCCGAAACGGGATTGATACCGGGGAACGTTTTTTCCGGGTCGAAATGCTGCATCTGGTTCAACTGCCGGATCGTGGCCATCAACAGGGAACGGTTATAAAGCTCGCCCGGACGGACGTACAGTTCGCGACGCACCACGCGGTCGTTCACCCGGCTGTTGCCCAGAATCTTGACTTCGTTGATCTTGGCCTGCTTGCCTTCGAAAATCTTGACGTTGATGTCGATCGAGTCTTCGCCCACGACCACTTCGCCCGGATCGATATTGGAGAACAGATAACCGTTGTTCTGGTACAGGGACGACACGGAAGACATGTCGTCGGGATTGGTTTCCTTACCGATCCCCAGCCGTTTGTGGAGCGTTTTCTTGTCGTAGGTATCGCCCCGGCGGATGCCCAGCAGGTCGCGGAGCTGTTTAGTCTCGTAGACACTGTTGCCCGTCCACGTGAGGTTGCGGTAATAGAACTTGTTCCCCTCATCGACGGTCAGGGCGATCCCGATCCGCTTGTCGTTGATCGGATAGATCGAATCCTTGACGATCATCGCGTTGCGATAACCTTTCGAATTATAGAAGTCGATCAGATTTTCCTTGTCCTCCTCGTACTCTTTCTCCTTGAGTTTGGCATTGCGGAAGAAGTTGATGCTCTTGCGGTGAATCTTTTTGAAAGAACGGCGCAACTGGCGGTCGGAAAGGGCGCTGTTTCCCTCGAAAACGATGTCGCCGACCTTGACCCTCTCGTTGCGATCCACGACGAAGGTGACGTTCACAACATTTTCCATCGTCGTATCGTTTTCGAGGCGCACGCCGACTTCGGCATTGTAGAATCCCTTCTCGCGGAAAAACTTGCGGATCGCATCCTTGGAACTGTTGAGTCCGAAATCGGAAAGCGGTCCGCCTTTCTTGAGGTTCAGCGTCTCCAGCAATTCTTTCATCTGTCCCTTGCGGATGCCCTCGATCTCCCAGTTATAGACGCTGGGACGTTCCCTGAGCACGATCTCGATATTGACGCTGTCGCCCACGGGCTGGGTGAGGATCTGCACGTCGGAATATATGCCCTGATTCCACATTTTGGTCAGCGTGGAAGAGATATAATCGCTCGGTATCATAATCGTATCCCCTTTGACCAGACCGGACATCGAAGACACCATTTGCGGGTCGAGGTATTTGATTCCGCTCACCGTCACGTCATTGACGATATATTTCTTGGGCGTGCCGTAATCGAGCATGGGGGTCCGGGACTGTACCGTCGAATCGGTCTGAGCGAACGCCGGAGCGCTTGTCAGCACAAACGATGCAACCGTCAGAATCCTTAATTTGTTTCTCATTTCCTACGCAGGTATGTGTAACGATCTATTTCTTTAATACTCCGTATCTTCTCTCTCTTCGAGAATATTCGTCGATGGCCCGGTCGAAGGCATCGCCGTCGAAATCGGGCCAGAGCGTACCGGTAAAATAAAGTTCGGTA
>UROX01000149.1 GCA_900549685.1 uncultured Alistipes sp. | reverse complement strand
CTGTTGCAATTCTTTAAAGGTACTCATACACGGACGGCCCGATACTAAAGGGGCCGGCGGTTGTGGATGGCGTGCGCGATGGTCAGTTCGTCGGCATAATCGAGTTCGTCGCCGAAGCCGATGCCGCGAGCGATGGAGGTCACCCGTATGCCCGGACAGTCGGACAGGCGCCGGGAAATATAGAAGGACGTCGTCTCACCCTCGACAGTCGTACTGAGGGCCAGAATCACCTCGCGCACCTCGCCCGCGGCGATGTGATCGAGTAGCAGGTCGATCTTCAGATCGGAGGGTCCGATACCCTGCATGGGCGATATGACGCCGCCCAACACATGGTAAAGGCCGTTGTACTGTCGCGTATTCTCGATAGAGAGCACGTCCTTGACCTGTTCGACGACACACACCGTCGTGCGGTCGCGCGAACTGTCGGCGCATATTTCGCACAGGTCCGTATCGGAAAGGTTGTTGCAATGCGAGCAGTAGCGTATATCGCTCCGAAAACGGGATATGGACCGGGCCAGCAGCTCCACGTCATACGGCTCCATTCTCAGCATGTGCATGGCATAGCGCATGGCCGTCCGGCGGCCTACGCCCGGCAGACGGGCCAGCTCGCCCACCACATCGTCCAGCAGTTTCGACATTTCGTTTCTTTTCTTACCGTCAATCGATCGTTTCGATGGCCGACGCCGCGATCCATCCCTTGTTGCCGTCGGCGATCCGGATCTCTCTCCAGTCGCCCAACGCGCCCACGATGCCGACTTTCGTTCCTTCGTGCAGCACGAAAATATCCTTGCTGTCGCCGTCGGGCGAGCTTTTCACGGATGCGGACGTACGCATGACAATCGCCTCGGACGGATCGAGCCGCTCGCTGCGACCGGCTGCCGCATAAACCGTGGAAAGAACGAACAGCGCCAGCGAGGCGACCGAGCCGAAAAACCCGATCTTGCGCCACACGATGCTTTCCAGAAGCAGATAGGCTCCCGCACCGACCAGGACCAGGGCAAAAAACACCAGACTCGCCACGGCCCACGCATTGCTGCCCCAAAGCCCGCCCAGCGAGGCGAACCAGCGGCGCAGGAAAAACACGGGAACGGACTCGATACGGTCCTGTACGCGTGCATCGGCAATCGAGAGGTTGTACCGCGCATCCTCGTCGCCCGGATCGAGCCGCAACGCGCGGTGATAATTGAGAATCGCCTTGCCGTTCATCCCGCGCTTGAAATAGGCGTTTCCCAGATTCAGGTACAGCGCGTCGCTCTCGTACCCTTCGGCGAGCAAACGCTCGTACCCTTCGACGGCAGCGGCATAGTCGGCATTGATATAAGCGGTGTTGGCTTCGTTCCACGCCTTGTCGAGGTCGCGTTCCCCGGCGGCGAAAAGTCCCGTAGAGAGGAGGGACAACACCGAAAGCAACAATATTTTTCTCATCGCATTACTTTTTGATCACGGATTCGAAGCGGGACAGCAGCGTTGCGGCAGCCCCGTATATTTCGTTCATCTGGCCCGACGAAGAGGGCGAATACTGGGCGTATTCGCATTCGGTAATGATGCCGATGAAACGCTCGATACGCTCCGACGACACGTTGCGGCGCAGCAATTCCTCGCGGATGTTGTCTTTGGTGAGGTTGGCCACCGGAATATTGAGCTTGTCGCTCATGTAACCCCACAGAGCGCGAAGCATCTCCTCGTAGAACCGTCTCTCGTCTCCCTCGTTCATATGGTCGCCGGCGGCCTTGAGGCGTTGCAGAGCGACTTTATTGGCCTTTTTGTTGCGGACCAGCGTCGTGTTCCGCATTTCACGCAGGTGTTTTTTCAGGTAGACGTACCCGGCCGCGAAACCGCCCAGCATCAAAACCAGTGCGAGGAAATAGGGCACGCTGCCGAACAGGAAATTCCCCTTGCGGACGAATTCCGGGTCGCCGATGCGGATAAACCGGATATCGCGGTCGAGAATCTTGAGTTCCTCCTTGTTCCCGCCGCTCACCAGTCCGCCCGACGCGCTGCGCCCGGCCGTGGAATCGGGCCGGACCTCCATGCCGAAAGGCGCGGTCGTGAGCGTGACATAACGCGCGGCATCGGGGTCGAAATAACTGAACTCGACCGGCGCGATCGTATAGCTGCCCTCAGCCCTCGGAATGAACGGATACTCGAACTGACGGTAGCCCGAAATGCCGCCCGCATTGTAGGCGAGGCTTTCGGTCGTCTTCATGTTGTACTGTTCGAACGAGGCGGGCATTTCCAGTTTCGGGGCCTGGATCAGCGGCAGGTTGCCGCTGCCCGAGAGTTTGAGCACGTAAGTATCGGAAGCATTGGCCGCCACGGCCTGCTCGCCGACCACGGCATCGAGCTGGAACTTGCCCACGGCTCCGTTGAACGAAGCGGGCGCACCGGCCGGAAAATCCTTGACGATAACGGGCACCGGCGGTGCGGAGATATTGCGTCGCACCTGCTGCACCGACTGACCGCCGCCGAAAAAGTCGTCGAACAGCGACTGACTGCGGCCCGGATTCTGCACCACGAGCTGGGCGATGACCGTCATGCTGGTCTGTTCGATCTGCAGGCGGCCCGACTGCTGCGGATAGAGCAGCACCTCCTTGATGACCCGGGCGTCGTAGACTTTCCCGTCGAGCGTCTCGCGCTGCCAGTCATATCCCGACACATCCAGCTCGTGCACCCAGAATCCGTTGAATGCCGGATAGCGGGGACTCTCGATACCACTGAGCGCCACCCGCGTATAGAGTTTGAAGGTCACCCGGACGGGCTGTCCCTTATAGACCTCGCTCCGGCTCACCGACACCCTCACCTGCAGATCGTCGGCACCGAGCTTGGTTCCTTTCGGCGACGAAGCCTGCTCGCCCTCCTGCCGCTGCCCGTCGGCCCTTCCGTCCCCGGAGGCTTCGCCCGAAGCGGCTTCCTCGGCAATCGCCTCGATGACCATCGGCCGCGTCTCGTAGGTTTTGCCGTCCACTTCGACACCGGCCGCCGAGACGGTTCCCTTGCCTTCGGCGGTAGCCGCAATCACGTAGGTGTAGGTAAACGAGACGGTCTTAGTGACGTTCCCGTTCACGATGGAAACCGAAGTTCCTTCCGACGTCGTGGGACCGGCCAACACATCGAAACCGGTGAACGTAGGCGGCGTAAACTCGTCGGGCTTGGCATTGAGCGAAAACTCGACCCGAAACGGCTCGCCCACTGCGACGACGGCAGGGGCGCCGACCTCGAATTTCACCTTCTGTGAAAAAGCGGCGGACGAAAACAGAAGAAAGACCGCCGCGACGAACAGATATTTCATCAAACGTAACATCATCGTATTCGGTACAAATCGAGAAACAAAAGTAATCGTTTTTAGGTAAACGAGAAACTGCCGGCAATATTTCGGTACGGCAATCGTATACTACGATATTCCGCCGTTGCGGAACTGCAATTATCGGTCCCGGCCGTCGTCCCTCCCGGTCCGAGAACGCACATCCGGATCGGGTCGCCCGCCCTGCGGAATTCGGGGCAATTCCGAGAAGCATCGGCCCGCCTTGCCGTCGGCACACAAATGGCTATAACCGTGCCGCACCGACCGAAAACGCGCTTGATTTTCGGCTCCGGAACTCCGTCTCCGCACTCATATTTACCTCTTCCCGCCCCCGCCGAGACGAGAGAAGAAGCGGATTCGCAGTCGAAAACGCGAACCAGATCGCGTACGACAGCGGTCGGACTCGAAAAACGGCTTCGGAAACTTCGGCACACGGCGGTATACGGCGGTATACGATCTCCCCGAATATATACGCACATTCTTCGAAGCGCATGCCCGTTCATGCGAGAAGGCCGGAGCCTGTCGCTCCGGCCTTCTGCCGTAGATCGGACGATACGATCCTATTTTTTGAACTCGGCGAAGAAATCGTTCCCCTTGTCATCGACGATGATGAAGGCGGGGAAGTTCTCGACATAGATCTTGCGCACGGCCTCCATGCCCAGTTCGGGGAAATCGACCACCTCGACGCTCTTGATGCTGTTTTTGGCCAGCACGGCGGCAGGACCGCCGATGGAACCGAGGTAGAAGCCTCCGTGTTTCTTGCAGGCATCGGTCACGGCCTGGCTGCGGTTACCCTTGGCCACCATCACCAGCGAGGCGCCGTAGTCCTGGAACAGGTCCACGTAGGGGTCCATACGGCCGGCCGTCGTGGGACCGAAGCTACCCGAAGCCATGCCCTGCGGCGTCTTGGCGGGACCGGCATAATAAATGGGGTGTTTCTTGAAATATTCGGGCATCGGCTTACCCTCGTCGATCATCCGTTTGATCTGCGCATGGGCGATGTCGCGTGCCACGATGAGCGTACCCTTGAGGTTGAGACGGGTCTTGACAGGATATTTCGACAGGATTTCGCGTACCTTGTCGATGCCCTCGTCCAGATCGATCTCTACGGCGGGTTTCATGCCGGGAGCCGTCGCGGGCAGGAAGCGGGCGGGATTCTTCTCGAGCTGTTCGAGGAAAATACCCTCCTCGGTGATCTTGGCCTTGATGTTCCGGTCGGCGCTGCAACTCACGCCCAGTCCCACCGGACAGGAAGCGGCATGACGCGGCAGACGGATCACTCGCACGTCGTGAACGAGGTATTTGCCGCCGAACTGGGCGCCCACGCCGCTCTTCCGGCAGATTTCGAGCACTTTCTGTTCCCATTCCAGATCGCGGAACGCGCGGCCGCCCTCGTTGCCCGACGTGGGCAGGTTGTCGAGATAGCCGGCCGAGGCTTTCTTGACCGTCGCCAGGTTGGCTTCGGCCGACGTACCGCCGATCACGAGCGCCAGATGGTAGGGCGGACAGGCCGACGTGCCGAGGTCCATGATATGCGTTTCGATGAATTTGGTCAGCGACTCCTCGTTGAGCAGCGCCTTGGTCTGCTGGTAGAGGAAGGTCTTGTTGGCCGAACCGCCTCCCTTGGTGATGAACAGGAAGCTGTATTTGTTGCCCTGCGTGGCATACAGGTCGATCTGGGCGGGCAGGTTGGTACCCGTGTTTTTCTCTTCGGTCATCGTGAAGGGAACCACCTGAGAGAAACGCAGGTTGCGGTCGCGGTAGGTCTCGTACACCCCGCGCGAGAGCATTTCGGCATCGTTGCAGCCGGTATAGACGTCCTCGCCCTTCTTGCCGATGACGATGGCCGTACCGGTATCCTGACAGGTGGGCAGCTCGCCCTGGGCCGCCACCGTCTGGTTGAGCAGCATCGTATAGGCCACGAACTTGTCGTTGTCGGTAGCTTCGGGATCGTCCAGTATGTTCGCGAGTTTCTGGAGGTGCGAAGCACGCAGATAGAAGGAGACATCGGCGAAAGCCTCTTTGGAGAGGAGTTCCAGCCCTTCGGGGGCCACTTTCAGAATGCGGCGTCCGTCGCACTCGACCACGCTGACGTAATCTTTGGTAAGCAGGCGATACTCGGTGGTATCTTCCGAAAGGGGGAACGGTTCCTGATAGATAAATTCGGACATAGGTATTTTGTTTTAGAAGTTTTCAGTACAAGGCAAAGGTAAGCAAGAAACCGCTGAAAAAAAAGTCCGTACCCCTCACGGATGCCGCGAAAAACGAAGTAGGACGAAATTTACGGTCCGAAGCGAAATAAAAGCGGATCGTATTGTCCGTTCGCTATTTTTTATTACCTTTGCGGCGCATTTTAACATATTTTAAAACAAATCACTATGAATCGTTACGAAACCGTTTTCATTGCCACGCCGGTTTTGTCTGACGTACAGGCAAAAGAGCTGTTCGGCAAATTCCAGGGTGTCATCACCGAGAACGGCGGTCAGATCATCAGCGAAGAGGATTGGGGTCTGCGCAAGCTGGCCTATCCCATTCAGAAGAAGACCACCGGCTTTTACTATCTGATCGAGTTCGAAGGCGAAGGCGACCTGATCGAAAAACTCGAAACCCAGTATCGTCGCGACGAACGCGTGATCCGTTTCCGGACCTTCAGAATGGACAAATACGCCGTCGAATACGCAGAAAAACGCAGAAACAAAAACAAATCTAAACAGGAGTAACAGTCATGGCACAGAATCAATCGGAAATCAGATACCTCAACCCTCCCACCGTAGAGGTCAAAAAGAAAAAATACTGCCGTTTCAAAAAGGCCGGTATCAAATACGTGGATTACAAAGACGCGGAATTCCTCAAGAAATTCCTCAACGAGCAGGGTAAACTGCTTCCCCGCCGTCTGACCGGTACCTCGCAGAAATACC
>UROX01000148.1 GCA_900549685.1 uncultured Alistipes sp. | reverse complement strand
TTCAGGCTCTTACCCAGCTCAATTTTGTTACTTCCAGACATTTACAGTCGATATTACTTTACTACCCACTCTACAAATACTTTGAAAGATAGTGATAATTTCCGAATTTTTCTAACTTTGTAAAAATTTTTTTCATCTTCGCCGAATCAGCCTTTGTATGAGATTATACACGAAAGACTTAGTCAAGCGCTACAAAACGCGCACGGTGGTGGATCACGTCTCCATCGAAGTGAATCAGGGTGAAATCGTCGGCCTGCTCGGTCCCAACGGCGCGGGCAAGACCACGACGTTCTACATGATCGTCGGTCTGATCAAACCCAACGAAGGCGGCATCTTTCTCGAAGATCGCGAACTGACCAAGGAACCGGTCTACCGGCGGGCCCAGCAGGGCGTGGGCTATCTGGCACAGGAGGCCTCCGTGTTCCGGCGTCTGTCGGTGGAAGACAACATCCGGGCCGTGCTGCAAATGACCGACTTCTCGAAAGAGTACCAGCGCGAGCGGCTCGAAAACCTCATCGAAGAGTTCCGGCTCACCAAAGTGCGCAAAAGCATGGGCATCCAGCTCTCGGGAGGCGAGCGACGCCGGACCGAGATCGCCCGAGCCGTGGCCATCAACCCCAAGTTCATCCTGCTCGACGAGCCGTTCGCAGGGGTAGACCCCATCGCCGTGGAAGACATCCAGAGCATCGTCGCCACGCTCAAGAACAAGAACATCGGCGTCATCATCACCGACCATAACGTCCACGAGACGCTCTCGATCACCGACCGCACCTACCTGCTGTTCGAAGGACGCATCCTCAAAGCCGGCTCGGCCGAGGATCTGGCCAACGACGAAATGGTCCGTAAGGTCTATCTGGGACAGGACTTCAAACTCCGATAAAACATTTATGGACAAAACGATATACAGAGGCCGAACGAGCGGAAGCGTCACGGCTCCTCCCTCGAAAAGTTATGCCCAACGCGCCATAGCTGCCGCCCTGCTCTGCCGGGGCGAGACCGTGCTGTCGAACATGGTGTACTGCAACGACACCCGGGCCGCCCTGCAGGTCGCCCGGGACCTCGGAGCCGAAGTCGTCTGCACGGAAGACATCTGCACGATCCGGGGCGGACTCCGCCCCAGCGGACGCGAACTCAACATCGGCGAGTCGGGACTGGCCACGCGGCTGTTCACGCCCATCACGGCCCTCTGCCGTGAGGAAATCGTCCTCACCGGCGAAGGCTCGATCCTCGGCCGGCCGATTTCGATGATGGAGGCCCCGCTCAGGGAGCTGGGAGCCGAAGTATCGTCCAACGGAGGATACCTCCCCATACGGGTCAAAGGTCCGGTACGAGGCGGTCACGTCACGGTGGACGGATCGCTGAGTTCACAATTCATCACAGGACTGCTCATGGCCCTCCCGCTGGCCGAACGCGACACGACGATGAACGTCTCCGACCTCAAGAGCAAACCGTATATCGACATGACGATCGGGCTGCTCGAAGCCTTCGGCATCGAAATCAAGCACAACGACTACCGGCAGTTCTTCATCGAAGGCGGCCAAAGCTACACCCCGATACGCTACAACATCGAGGGCGACTGGAGCGGCGCCTCCTGCCTGCTGGTGGCGGGAGCCACGACCGGCGAGGCGACCGTGCGCAACCTCAACCCGCTGTCGCTGCAGGCCGACACGGCCATCATCGACGCGCTCACGCATGCCGGAGCCGAGATCACCACCACGCGCGACTCGGTCACCGTACGCCGCAACGAGCTCAGGGCATTCGAGTTCGACGCCACGCACTGCCCCGACCTGTTTCCCGCGCTGGCGGCCCTGGCGGCCAACTGCCACGGTACATCCGTCCTGAAAGGCACCCGCCGGCTCATCCACAAGGAGAGCGACCGCGCCCGGACGATTGCCGACGTATTCTCGCGCATGGGCATCGCCACGGACCTCTCGACGGAAAACGTCATGCGCATCACCGGAGGCCCGATCCGCAGCGCGACCGTAGACAGCCACAACGACCACAGGATCGCCATGGCGGCAGCGACGGCAGCTCTCGGCAGCGACGGAAAGGTCGTCGTCCGCCGGGCCGAAGCCGTCAATAAGTCCTACCCCGAATTCTGGGACGACCTCCGGAGTCTCACGACAGAAAAAAGATAAACCGCACGACCATGAACTCTTTCGGCAGACTGTACAGAATATCCATTTTCGGCGAATCGCACGGCCCGTCGGTCGGCGTGACGATAGACGGCGTCCCCGCCGGCATCAAGCTCGACGAGGAAACCTTCAAAAAAGATCTCGACCGCCGCAGAAGCGGCAAGCACGGGACCACGCCCCGCAAGGAAAGCGACACACCCCGCATCGTATCGGGCCTGTTCGAAGGCCACACGACGGGTGCTCCGCTGACCGTCCTCTTCGACAACGAGAATACGCTCTCGGGCGACTACAAGAACCTCGTCGTCCACCCGCGTCCTTCGCACGCCGACTGGGTGGCGATGAAAAAATACAACGGAGCGGCCGACTACCGGGGCGGAGGGCACTTCTCGGGCCGGCTGACGTTGGGTCTCGTTGCAGCAGGCGTCGTGGCGAAAAAAATTCTGGGGTCGAAAATCGAATTCGCCTCCCGGCTGACCGAAATCGATGGCTGCAACAACCCCGACGACTTCCCAAAAATCGTCGAAGAGGCGCTCAAAGCCCAGGACTCGGTAGGCGGCATCGTCGAATGCACCGTCACGGGCGTTCCCCATTCGCTCGGCGAACCGTTTTTCGATTCGGCCGAAAGCACGATCGCGCACCTGCTCTTCTCGGTCCCGGCCGTCAAAGGCGTAGAGTTCGGCGCGGGCTTCGAAGCGGCCCGCATGCGGGGCAGCGAACACAACGACCCGATCCTCTCGCCCGACGGACGGACTGCCACCAACAACGCGGGCGGCATCGCGGGCGGCATCACCAACGGCAACCCGGTCGTCGTGCGGGCCGCCGTCAAACCGACCGCCAGCATCTCCCGTCCCCAGATCACGCTGAACACCGAATCGGGCGAACTCGAAGAACTCGTCATCAAAGGACGTCACGACGCCTGCATCGCCCTGAGAGCGGCCGTCGTCGTCGAAGCGGCCGTCGCAATCGCCCTGTGCGACCTCGCTCTGATCGCCCGCAGTCAGCGCCGATGAACTTTCCGCGAAAAAAAATGAAAAGAGGGGAAGGGCGTAATCGTGTCCTTCCCCTTTTCGAATCGATCCGCAGCGTTCATATATTCGAAGAGGTTTTGCTTTTATAGTAAAATTATATACCTTTGTGTTCTGTTTGTAGCATCGGATGGACGTTTTGAAAAGATATTCCATCGCCCATAAAGGGCTGGGTACAGGGATTCACCGCTTCGAATTCGAAGTGGACGACCGTTTTTTCGAAGCGTTCGAAGGCTCCGAAATCCGCAAAGGGTCCGCCACAGTGACGGTCGATCTGGACAAACAGAGCAGCCTGCTGACGCTGCGGATCGGTATCCGTGGAGAAGCGACCGTCGAATGCGACCGATGTCTGGACGAACTGACGCTTCCGGTCGAATACGAAGGAACGCTCTGCGTTCGGTACGGAGAGACGGAAAACGAAAGCGACGGCGAAGTGATGTGGATCGGTCCCGGAGAAACGGAAATTTCTCTGGCGCAGTATATTTACGAAAGCATCTGCCTGAGCCTGCCCTGCCAGCGGGTACATCCCGACGACGAGAACGGCCACAGCACCTGCGACCCGGACATGCTCGCGCGTTTTAGGATCGTGAGCGAGGAAGAGTTCGACGGCATGGCCGCATCGGCTGACGATGAAGCCTCGCCGTGGGCGAAACTCAAGGAACTGAAAACCGAGGAATGAATCCCGGACAGGTATCGCACCGGGACCGTGACACGGGAGACAATAACGAAAACGAATTAACAGTAATAAACATTTTTTAAAATGGCACATCCTAAACATAAAGTCTCCAGCACGAGAAGAGACAAAAGAAGAACGCACTACAAAGCCGAAGTTCCCACCGTTTCGACCTGCTCGAACTGCGGAGCGGCCGTACTCTACCACCGGGTATGCCCCGAATGCGGTTATTACAGAGGCCGCATCGCCATCGAAAAGAAGGCGGAATAGCTTCTCCTTAAAGTCATAAACGCATGACGAGAATAGGAATTGACGCGATGGGCGGAGACTACGCTCCGCAAGCGGTGGTTTCGGGAGCGATTCGGGCCGCCGGCCTCATCGGGCCGCAAAGCCGGATCGTGCTGTTCGGGGACAGACCCCGGATCGAAGAGATCCTCGCGCGCGAAAATTGTCCGGCCGACACGTTCGACATCGTACACACGACCGAAGTGATCGAAATGGGCGATAACCCCGCGCTGACCTTTCGTCAAAAACCCGATTCGAGCATCGCCGTCGGCTTCCGCTACCTGACCGAAGGAAAAATCGACGGATTCGCCAGCGCCGGCAGCACCGGAGCCATGATGGTCGGTTGCATGTATACCGTCAAGCAGATCGAAGGCATCATCCGTCCCGCCATATCGTCCGTCATCCCGACAATCGACGGAGGCGACGTCATGTTGTTGGACGTGGGCCTGAACGTAGACTGCAAACCGGAAGTGCTTTACCAGTACGCCGTCATAGGCCATCTCTACGCCCAGGGAGTGCTCGGCAAGGAGAAGCCGCGTGTGGCCCTGCTCAACATCGGCGAAGAAAAAGAAAAAGGAAACCTGCAGACCAAAGCCGCTTACGAACTGATGGACGGCAGCCGCGATTTTCATTTCGTCGGAAACATCGAAGCCAAACATCTTTTCTCCGGAAAGATCGCCGATGTGGTGGTGTGCGACGGATTCGCAGGAAACACGATTATTAAACAAGTGGAAGGCGTCTACACGATGGCTCTGCAACAAGGGTTGGAAAATACCTACTTCAACCTGCTCAACTACGAAACGGTCGGCGGGACTCCGGTATTGGGAATCAATGCCCCGGTCCTGATCGGACACGGATGCTCGAGTGCGGAAGCCATCAAAAACATGGTCCTGCAAACCGAGCGGACGATCAAAGCCCGTCTGGACGCCAAACTCCGAGAAAGATTCAGCTAATGGCAACAAAGACAACCGCAGCAATTACCGGTGTCGGCGCGTATCTGCCCGACTATATTCTGGACAACATCGAACTGAGCCGCATGGTAGACACCTCCGACGAGTGGATCATGTCGCGCATCGGAATCAAGACCAGACATATTCTCAAGGGCGAAGGCCTGGGCACTTCTTTCATGGCCGAAAAAGCCGTAAAGGACCTGCTCGAAAAGACCGACACCGATCCGATGGATATCGACACGGTAATCTGCGCGACCGTTACGCCGGATATGTTCTTCCCCTCGACGGCCAATCTGGTCTGTCATAAAACGGGCATGAAGAAAGCATTCGGATTCGACTTGTCCGCGGCATGCAGCGGATTCCTGTTCGCATTGACCACCGCGTCCAAATACATCGAAGCCGGCGCGGCGCGCAAAGTCGTCGTGATCGGAGCCGACAAGATGTCGTCGATCGTCAATTACAACGACCGTACTACTTGTCCGATTTTCGGAGACGGTGCGGCTGCCGTTCTGCTCGAACCTTCGACAGAAGGGTTGGGCATCTTGGATACCATCCTGCACTCGGACGGCGGCGGAGCCCAGCATCTGTACATGAAAGCCGGCGGATCGGCCTACCCCGCCACGCACGAAACCGTGGACAACAACTGGCACTACGTCTATCAGGAAGGTCAGTCCGTATTCAAGGCCGCCGTATCGAACATGGCCGATACATCGGTGGAAATGATGCAGCGCAATCACCTGACGGCCGACGACATCGCCTATCTGGTGCCGCATCAGGCCAACCTGCGCATCATCGACGCAACGGCTCATCGGATGGGACTTCCCAAAGAAAAGTGCATGATCAATATCGACAAGTTCGGGAATACGACGGCCGCGACGATTCCGCTTTGTCTGTGGGACTACGAATCGAGACTGAAAAAAGGAGACAACCTGATTCTCTCCGCTTTCGGAGGCGGCTACACCTGGGGTTCCATTTTCGTCAAATGGGCCTACGACGGAGGCGACTTCTCGAAATAGCGAACGCTTTTTCGACTGCGCGGCGGGCCTAAGCCCTCTCCCTGCGGTAGGCTTTCTACCCTCGCAGTCGAGGACGACATAGGTTTCGGGCCTTACAAGGAAAGAACAATAGGGTCTCGTCCTCAGGATGGTAAGCGAATGCAAACGACGAACGGGGAGATCGGGACGTTCGACGGTTACGATCC
>UROX01000147.1 GCA_900549685.1 uncultured Alistipes sp. | reverse complement strand
AAAATCAGTTTTTTCATTCTGTCGTTCGGTTAATCGGTTAGTCGAGTCGGTTCCATCGTGTTTCGTGTACGTGCACGAAACACGATTCCAAAAGTAAAAATAATTTTCCGGAAAACAAAAGCATTCTCGAAAACCATCCGGAGCCGCCCCGGAACGAGGTCGTTTTTAAACAAAAAACTGTAACTTTTCGATCCCCTCGCCGTTATACATCAGATGTTTCGGGAAGCCATACGGCACGATATACATACAACGAACTTCACGACAAGCGGTTCCGGCCGGCTTTACGAATACGATAAACCTAACAGTACGATATATGAAGAAACTGTACCTGTCCATCTTCTCGACACTTTTGCTCGCATCCGGCGCTTTCCTGCTGCCGGGATGTTCGGAAGGCGAGGAGAACTTGTCCGAAAACGGGAACGATTCGGGAGAAGTGTCTCTGGCACTGAAAACCGATCCGGGTCCCTCGGCCATCGAAATCGTCGGCACGAGCAAAGCCGGCGCCGAAGCCCTGCAACTCGATGCGGCGGATTTCGCCGTGGAGATCATCAACGCACAGGGCAACGTCTCCAAACACTGGGACCGCTACGGCGAAATGCCTGAAAAGGTCCGCCTGAACGTAGGGACCTACACGATGCGCGCGCTCTACGGCTCGGACCGGGAAGCGGGATTCGACGCACCTTATTTCCTGGGCGAAGCCCCGTTCACGATCGCAGGCCAGCAGAGCCGGCAGGTGGAAGTGACCTGTAAATTGGCAGGATGTATGGCCGCCATCGTATACGGCGGTCAGATCGCTCAGGACTACACCGACTTCCGCACCGAAATCACGTCGGGCCGGAGCAATACGGTGACCTTCGGCAAAGACGAGACCCGCCCGGCCTATTTTCCTGCAGGAGAATTGAATCTCAAAATCTATCTGACCGACGAAGACGGCAAAACACGTCTTTACACGCCAGCACCGATCGAAGCGGCACCGCAGGATTTCATCACGCTGTACATCGACACCAAAGATGCGACAGGCGAACTAACGCTCACCATACGGACCGAAACCGCTACGACCGACCGGGAAGTGACGGTGGACCTGCCGACTTTCACGCTGCCCAAACCGGCCCCGACGATGCTCGTATCGGGATTCGACGAGACCACGGGGGAAATATCCACCACGGAAGGCGTCGTTACGGAAGAAGCCAAAGTCCATGTCCGGGCAGACGGAGGCATCGCCGGTTGTACGATTCGTGTCCAGTCGCCACTGCTTCTCGAGATGGGATGGCCCGAAGAGTTCGACCTGGCCGACCTGACACCGGAAACGGAAGAGCTGCTCAAATCCTCGGGCCTGAACTGGAGCGGAAATCTGCGCAACGCCACGCTGGCCGACATCGACTTCTCCGGTCTGTCCTCCATTCTGACGACGGAACACCTGGGAACGGAACTGGATACGCCCACCCCATATCGTTTCACGATAAGCGTCACCGACGCATTCGGCCAACGGAGCGAGGAGCGGACGGTCTCGTTTTCGGTCGCACCTCCCGTTTTCACGGTCGCCGAAATCGGACCGGGCGACATCTGGGCGACCAAAGCCGAGGTGCACATTACGGTGACGGCCGGCAATCCCGATCTTTTTATCGTCCAGCGCCAGACCGAGTCCGGCGAATGGCGCCCCTGTACATCGGAGAAAATCGTATCCGGCAACGAAATCGCGATCACGGCCAAACCGCTGCCCTCCTCCGCCGCGACGGGCACGCCCGTCGCACTCAGGGTACGCTATAACGCACACCATTCGGAACCCCAGCACATCACGACCGAAGCCTCGACGCAAGTGCCTAACGGAGACTTCGAGACGTATTGCCTCTACAAATACAATTCGGGCAACGACATCGACCAGTATTTCTGGTACGCATCGCAAGATACGGAAGACAAGTGGTGGGCCACGCGCAACCCGGCCTCCGCGAGCCAATTGACAGGCAGTGCGATAGGAGGGAAAAACTTCTACACCCGCAATAACGGCACCTCTCCCGTCGATAACGGTTCGGGCAAAGCCGTACAATTGCAGACCACCGCATGGGGTCGGGGCAATACGAGCATCGTCAATGGAGGAGGAACGAAAAACAACATCACGGCCGGACTGCTCTATATCGGAGAATACTCCTACACGCTTTCCGAATCGGGAGGCACTTTGACGGCAGGCAAAGGTGTCATGGACACGGAAACCATCACGCAGGGTCATGCGTTCGGATCGCGGCCGGCGAGAATGAGTTTCCAGTATAAATACGCGCCCATCAACAACGAATCGTTCCAAGCCTATGCCACGATAGAAAACCGCGACAACGGCACCGTCGAACTGGCACGGGCCGAAGTGCCGGCCGCCACGGCCGCCGCAGCGGTGGGCGAGATGACCGATCTGACGCTCGACTTCGTCTACGACGAACGATACAAGCACGTAAAGGCCACCCATATCTGCATATTTTTTGCCTCCAGCACGAAGATGGGATGGAAAGACGGAGACGACCGGCCCGCCACGACGAACTCCGGCACAGGCTCCATGCACTACGGCAGCACGCTGACCATCGACAACCTGAAATTGGATTACAATTTCTGATCCACAGCAATTTCCGATCTTAGAAAATAAAAAACGACGATATGAAAAAAACATTCTCCATTCTGTTGATTTCCGCTTTGATCTGCGCGGCCTGCTCCAAAGAAAAACTGGAATACGGAGCGAAAACGAGCGAACAGGGCAACCTCTCTTTCCGTCTCACGCCGGTCGGGGAATTCATCCAGACTTCTACGTCGAAAGCCGCGACGAAAGCCGCCGACGTCTCCGAATTCACCCTCGCCATCAAAAACGCCGAAGGAACGACCGTAGCAAGCTACGACCGTTTTGCCGACGCCCCCTCGGTCATCGCCCTCGACAAAGGCAGCTACACGCTGGAAGCCAGCTCGCCCGGAACCAAACCGGCGGCTTTCGACCAGCCCATTTACGCAGGCAGTCAGGCTTTCACCATCGAGCCATCGAAACTGTCCGCCGTCGAAGTCAATTGTAAATTGAGCAACATGAAGGTCGAAGTGAGCTATACGGACGCCTTCCTCGCCGAAATCGCCGACTTCGTCGTAGTCGTATCAATCTCGCAGGAAGAGGACGGTTTTCTGACCTTCACCCGCGAAACGACCGGGGCCGGTTATTTCAAAGTGGCACCGCTCACGATTCAGGTACAGGGCCGCCGGACACTCGACGGCAGCGAAATCAACCAGACGGCCTATATCAATGAAGTCGCCGCACAGGACTTCCACTCGATCCGCCTCAATGCGGTCGAAACGGGCAACCTCCAGGCCGGCATACAGATCGATTACAGCACCAACGACAAACATGTCGAGATCGAGATTCCGGGCGAAGACGAAGAGGACCCCAAAGATCCGACTCCGGGTCCGGACCCCGGCGATCAAAACAAACCGACCATTTCGGGTCAGGGCTTCGACACCCCGCTGGTACTGACCGATGCAGAGGCCGAAGCCGGCCCTGCCGTAGATATTACCGTAGCCACGCCCGGCAGCACGATCTCCGAACTGTGGGTCGAAATCGACTCGCCGGAACTGGGCGAGGAGCTGCTCGGCGCCATGGGACTCTACGGTCCCTTCGACATGGCCAACCTGACGCCGGGTTCGGATGCCGAAACCAACCTGAACGAACTCGGGTTGATCGACAAGAACGACCCGATCAAAGGCAAGGCATCCTACTCTTTCTCCATCGGAACGTTCATGCAGTTCCTGACGGCCGGCGACAGCGGCACGCTCGACCACAAATTCCACATCCGCGTGAAAAACGCCGACGGGGCGGAAACATCCGCCACGCTGACGGTCAGAAGGACCAATAACTAACCCAAACGGCAGAACCGACCATGAAAATAACCATCAACCGTATCGCCCGGAAAATTCTGATTCCGGTCCTCGCGCTCCCGCTGGCGTTCTCGTCCTGCGACAAGGAGCGGTTCGACACCGCCGGGGACGGAGACGGATACGTCCGGCTGAAACTGACCGACGACCTGCTCCCGATTTCGGTGACGAAGTCCGGCGAAGGCATCATCTACTGCGTGGAATTCACCGACAGCAAAGGCAGAATCGCCCAGCAGTTCCCCGACCACACCCAGATGCCCGAACAGATCAAACTCAAAGGAGGAGACTATACGATCAGGGCCTATTGTCCGAACGAAATCGAAGCCGGATTCGACTGTCCCCACTACGCGGGCGACACGACCGCCACGATCGTATCGGGCCGTCTCAACACGCCCGAAGTGGTCTGCCGGCTGGCGAACACCAAAGTGAGCGTGGCCTATTCGGACGCCGTGAAAAACAATTTCACGGATTACGTAGTCACCGTCTCGAACGGAACCGAAGAAGGTTCGGTCATCTTCGAAGAAGAGGAAACCCGTTCCGCATACTTCCGGACCACCGGCGAGCTGACGTGGACCATCCATCTGGTGAACAACAATGGTACGACGTTCAACACGTCGAAAACGATCCGTGAGGTCAAACCCCGCGAACACTACAAACTGCTGTTCGACATCGACGAAAGCGGCGATCCTACGGACGGCGGTATCAGCGTGACCATCGTCGTAGACAAAGCGACGAACGACCACGACCACACGTTCGACATTCCGCTGACTCCCGGCCGCAAAGGACCGCAGATCGCGGGCAACGATTTCGATCTCTCCTCGCCCGTCGAGATTTCGACCGGAGAGACGACCGCCTGCAATGTGTCGATCGTATCCGAAAGCGCGATAGACCGGGTCGATGTCTCCCACACCTCCGCCACGCTGACCGCGATGGGCGTTCCCGAAACGTTCAGCCCGACTCACATCGATGCGGAAGGCGCCGCAGCCCTTCATGCCCTCGGCATCGAATGGGAACTGGCTGCGGCACGGACCGCCGAAGAGACGGCTCCGACCTCCGTCGTCCTGC
Organism: uncultured Alistipes sp.; assembly: GCA_900549685.1. Lineage (GTDB taxonomy): Bacteria > Bacteroidota > Bacteroidia > Bacteroidales > Rikenellaceae > Alistipes_A. The sequence goes on along the minus strand of UROX01000147.1, from coordinate 1,351 downwards.
GTTTCGGCGGACTGCTGTCGAAACTGCCCGCCGACCGGTACGCCTTCACGATCTCCGTGCAGGATGCCGACGGACAAACGGCCGAGGGGAAACTGGAAATCAACGTCGTACAAAGCGTGGAAGTAACCATGCTCGACGTGGACGCATGGGCCAAGTTCGCCACGGTCAAGGCGAAATGGACCACTGCCGACAAACCGGCGGGAATAGGTTTCGAATACAAACGCGCCGACGCGGCGGAATGGATCGCCGTACCGGAAACCGCCCTGAAGATCGACGGGTCCGAATATACCGCCCGCATCGCGCTCGACTCGGCCTCGAATTACGTGGTACGCGCCGTCACGGCCCGCAGCCAAAGCAGCCAGAAAGCCTTCGCCACCGAACGGGCCGACCGCGTACCGAACATGAATTTCGACGACTGGACCGCTATCGGCAGCAAAAACACTTGGTATGCAGCAAAAGACCTTACCTCCACGGACATCGACAACAATAACTATTGGTGGGATTCGGGCAACAAAGGAGCCAACACGTTAAGCTCCGTCAATCCGACCAGCAAGGAAACCGAAGTCGTCGTCAAAGGCAATGCAGCCAAACTGGCTACCAAAGCCGTATTCGGCATCATGGCCGCCGGCAACATCTACACAGGACAGTTTGGCAAAACGATCGGGACCAAAGGGGCCGAAATCTATTTCGGACGTCCGTACACCTGCCGCCCGCTCAAGCTCACGGGATACTACAATTACAGTTCGGGCGTGATCGACAAGGCCAAAGCTCCGTACGCGTCTTTCGAGGGCAAGCAGGACAGTTGCCATATCTATGTGGCGCTGTGCGACTGGACCGGTCCTTTCACCGTCAATACGGTGGACGGCAAGCTCATGGACTTCTCCGATCCGGGTATCGTCGGCTTCGGCGAACTGAAGACCGACCGGTCTACGGGAGGCTACGAGAAGTTCACCATCGACATCGAATACAGAGACACCGTCCGCAAGCCGACCTACATCGTACTGGTGGCGAGCGCCAGCAAATACGGCGATTATTTCACGGGAAGTACGAGCAGCGTATTGTATCTGGACGAAATGGACTTTATCTTTGATCCGGAATAACGACCGGATCGGACAAACGTATATCCGACGATATATATGATGAAATATTTGAAACCCGTCGCAACCATGATCCTATCGGTCATGGTTTGCGGCGTAGTTTACGGACAGAAATTCGACCGAGGAATCAACAAGAGAATCTTCGTTCCCAAAGGACAATGGCTCACGGGGGGATCGTTCTCGTACTACCATCACTATTCAATGTAGCTTTAAAAGAGACCAACTGAGTACACTGTTCATCTTCCCAATCATTG
>UROX01000146.1 GCA_900549685.1 uncultured Alistipes sp. | reverse complement strand
CTGTAATCACCGAAGTGATAAAAACATTGCTCCGCAGCCTTTATAATCACGCCGAAAAAGGCAGGTCTTCTGGCTCACCTCACATTCGGCAGTCTTCCCATCCCGTCGGGACAGTGACTATCGGATCGCCGATGTCTATCGAGGTTTACAGCTGCGGGTACAGCCCCGGAATCGAGCGCACGGCTCTCACCGGATTCCCTATTAGGACTTTCCCGCGCGCAGCGGGTCGGTCACCCTTATCGGGAACAAAGGTAAAGTTTTTTCGAATAAAACCAAAAGCGACCGAACGATTTCGCCGCCCCTGCGTTCGACAACCGGAATTTTTTCTCCTGTTCCCTGCCCGAAAACGAAAACCGCAGGCCGTCCGGCCACTCCTCTATTCCGTCGCGGGTAGCTCGGAGCACGGACGACGGCATATTCCAGCCTCGCATCATCCTGCGATGTCGATTTTCTCCGGACCGCCCGTCTGCGGCCGTTTGCAGGAAAGATACGAACGGCGAGGCTCCGCAGGCCGTCCGAATTCCCCGAAGATCATGCCCATTCCGCCGGGAACATAAAAAACCGTACATCACCGGTCCGTCAAACCGGATTTCGGTGCCTTCATGGGTCGGACTCGTTTTTCGGGGAACCGACAGCCGGCAAATTCATCTGTTCCGGCAATCTTCGACCGCCCCTCCCCATATCGTCGTGTCGCTATGGCCCGTCCGTTCAAGACGACTCTTCTCCACCCGAAGACCGTTTACGATGAATGCGCCGCCGCCCTGCCTCCATCGAAAGAAGCCGTCGCGAAAACGAATCGCCTGTTTTCCGAGTACGGTTTTTCATTTCCGCAGGAAAGAGCGCCTTCCTGCCGCCGCGGCGCTCCGTCCCTTCGCAGGAACGTCCCGGAACAAAACCGGCGACCGTCCGTTTTCCCCTGCCGCACCCTCTGCCGGCTGAAGGAGCCGCCCGAAACTGCAATCGGCAGACTCCGCACTTCGTCTCCCCGCACGGTCGGGACTCCGACCCCAAACCGCAGGACCGAACGACCCGGCACGGTCCGCACTCCCGGAAATGCAAGCCGCCGCGTATGTGCGGACCATCCGGCGAACCCGACCCGCCCGTCGCCGGGATTCGACGCTGCGCTCACGGCTTCGGGAAGCGTGCCCCATCGGAAACATCGCCCCGTTTACGACCGAAAAACCGAACCGTGCCGGTCCCCACCGGTATTATCGTCTTCCCCCGAACACCGACAGCCGGTCGCCCCCGTCATTCGTTTCGCCCTTTCCCGACGGCTGCCTGCAACGTCTGGGAACGGTTCCGAGTCCGAGCCGCACCGAACATCGGGAAATTCCTCCTCCGGACGACAGCCCCCTCTCTCCTCCCGTCGAGGACCGAGACGAAAAAACAGGGAAGGGCGTCCGAATCCGTCGGACACCCTTCCCTGTTTATCTATCGTCGAAAACCGCGGACCGGCACGACCGGCCGCAGGCTTCTCTGTTACATGCCGTAAGCGAACAGCGAAATACGGTCGTATACCACGCTCAGAATACCGAGCAGCAGGATTCCCGCACTGCAAGCCGCCAGACTGATGCGCGTATAGTTGTCGGAACGGAACGCTCCGATGGGTGCATCGCTCTTGTTGATGAACATGGCTTTGACCACCAGCAGATAGTAGTACAGCGAAATGATCGTATTGAGCAGCGCGATCAACACGAGGATATAGTATCCCTGCTGGGCCGCAGCGGCGAAAATGAAGAACTTGCTGAAGAATCCGGCGAAAGGCGGAATACCGGCCAGCGAGAACATGGCCAGCGTCATCACGAGACTCAGCTTGGGATGCGTCGAATAAAGGCCGTTGTAGTCGTCGAAAGTCAGTTTGCCGGTCCGGTTCTCGATTGCGCCGATCACACCGAATGCGGCCAGGTTCGATACCATGTATACCAGCACGTAATAGACCAGCGACGTCATACCCAGCGCTGTTCCGCTGATTACACCCAGCATGATATAACCGGCCTGCGACACCGACGAATAGGCCAGGAAACGTTTGAGGTTCTTCTGACGGATGGCGAACAGGTTGGCCAGCGTGATCGTAACGACGATCACCCCGTAGAGAATACCCTGCCACTGGGCGGCGATCGGAGCAAACACTTTGTAGAGAATCGTCATAAGCACGAACACGGCCGAGCCTTTCGAAATGACGGACAGATAGGAGGTCACCGGCGTAGGAGCGCCTTCGTACACATCGGGCGTCCAGAGGTGGAACGGCACGAGCGAAATCTTGAAGAAAAGTCCCGCGGCAAAGAAGACGAACGCCGCGATCTGGAGCGCGCTACCCGTTACGGCAGCCGGAATATCGTCGAAATAGAGCGTTCCCGTCGTACCGTAAAGGAGCGACATACCGTAGAGCGAAATGCCCGAGGCGAATACGGCGTTGAGGATGTATTTGGCTCCGGCTTCGGCCGACTGACGTTTGTACTTGTCGAATGCCGCGAGGGCAGCCATCGGAATCGAAGCGGTTTCGAGACCAATGAAGAAGAACAGGAAGTTGCCGGCAGAGATCATAAAATACATGCCCAGCAGCGTCGTCAGCACGAGAAAGAAAAACTCGCCGCGCTTATGCACCGTGTCTTCCTTGCGCAGCCATCCGGCCGCCTGCATCAGCACGATGAGTGTACCGACGTTGAGGATGCTCTTGACCACGCCCATCATCGGCGTATACTGGTACATTCCTCCGAAAGATTCCGCGGCGACGCAGGGAACGATATTGAGCAGCGTATGGATTCCGAACAGGATGCAGGCCACGGGCTGAAAATACCGCAGCGCCTTTTTCGAGGCGGCCAGATCGTACACCAACAGGATCACCATCACTGCGATGAGCGACAGCTCCTCTTTCATTATCAGAAAATTACTGTAATCCATAGCGTATCTTATCTCATTAATTGTTCAACCACCGGCAGCAGGCTGCTGTTAATCATATCCGACACCCACAGCGGCGCCATACCCAGTCCCGCGATAGCGAGAATCAACGTCACCACCGAGAAACGTTCGGAAAGGGTCGCATCGGTGAGCGCCAGATGTTCCTTGTTCTGCACCGTACCGTAAAGCAGCTTGCCCACCATGCGCAGCACGTACACGGCCGTGATGACGATGGAGGTCGTGGCCACGATCGTGAAGACGCGATGGAACGTGTCGGTATGTTCGAAAGCACCGACGAAAACGGTCATTTCGGCTACGAACCCGCTCAGACCCGGCAGCCCCAGCGAGGCGAGACCGGCGATCACGTAGCAGACTCCGAGGAAAGGCATCACCCGCATCAGACCGCCCATTTCACGGATGTCGCGGGTATGGGTCCGTCCGTAGATCATACCGATCAGGGCGAAGAACAGGGCTGTCATCAATCCGTGCGACAACATCTGGAGGATCGCACCCGTCATGGCCGTCTGATTGAGCATCAGAATGGCGAAGAGCACCAGCCCGCAGTGGCTCACCGAAGAATAGGCGTTGATGTACTTGAGGTCCGTCTGCTTGATGGCCGACAGCGCTCCGTAGACGACGCTCGTACCGGTCAGGATCAGGAATATCCACGAGAGCTCGTTGGCCGCTTCGGGCATCAGATAGATCGCCACGCGAAAGCAGCCGTATCCACCCAGCTTCATCAGCACTCCGGCATGGAGCATCGACACGGCGGTCGGCGCCGAAGCGTGACCGTCGGGCGACCACGTGTGGAACGGGAACATCGCCCCCAGCACACCGAAGCCGACGAACGTCAGCGGGAAGAACAGGCGCTGCGCACCCATCGGTATTTTGTTCCTGGCGATCTCAAGAATGTTCATCGACAGCTGTCCGCCCTCGGGGGCCGAATGGAAGTAGATGCCCAGAATACCGACCAGCAGCAGGGCGGAGCCGCCCATGAGCATCAACGTCAGCTTCATGGCCGAATATTCCTTGCGTCCGGTTCCCCACACGCCGATGAGCAGATACATCGGGATCAGAGCCACTTCATAGAACATGAACATGGTGAACAGGTCGGTCGAGATGAAAAAGCCGAATACCCCGATCGACAACAGCGAGAACCATGCGAAATATTCGCGCGGCAGCACCGACATTTTCCATGAGGCGAGCACGCCGGTGAAAACGATGATCGACGAAAGGAGCAGCATGGCCACCGATATTCCGTCCACACCCACCGAATAGTGGATATTCAGCGGAGCGTACCACACCGCGTCGGCCGTAAACAGCATTTCGGCCGTATTGCCGGCACCCCGCTCGCCCAGAAACATGAACGTCAGCGCGACAGCGAGCGCCAGCAGCGCCGAAGCTCCGGTCATCATGGCCGCACGGATCTGCCGCATCTCCCTGCACAGGAACATCGCGCAGGTCATCAGCACCGGCACCAGCACAAACAATGATAAGAAATTCATATCTATCGGTTTATTTTATTCAACAAAACAGGACCAGAACGGTAATGATCAGCACCCCGCACAGGAACACCAGCACATACTGCTGAATCCGTCCCGACTGCAAGCCGCGCACGGCGAGCGACATCTTGTTGGTCACGAAAGCCAGACCGTCCATCGCACCGTCGATCACATGGCGGTCGAACCATGCGATAGGCCGGGATATACCGTTGAAAATGATCTTCTTGGTTACGAAAAGATAGACTTCGTCGATATAGAACCGATGCGAGGCAGCCCGGTGCAATCCGCTGAACCGACGCTCCAACGCATCGGGCACGGGACTGTGCTTGCGATAGAACACCGTCGCGATGCCGATCGACACCAGCGCGATGACGACGCTCACGACAGCGATCACGGGATCGAGGTGGATGATATAGTCGGCTCCGTCGCTGCTGACGAACTTGCCGAAGGGGATGAATCCGGCCACGCAGGTGATGACGGCCAGAATGATAAGCGGCGTAGTCATCGTCCGGGGCGCTTCGTGCGGTTCATGCTCGTGCTCGGCCGGCGTAGCCCAGAAAATGTTGTAATAAAGACGGAACATGTAGAATGCGGTCAGCGCGGCGATGAAACTCATCACACCGCCCAGCACCGGCTGGAAATGGAACGTCGCAGCCAGGATCTCGTCCTTGCTGAAAAATCCGGAGAACGGAGGAATACCCGCGATGGCCAGACACGCGATGAGGAACGTGATATGCGTCACGGGCATCTGCTTGCGCAGGCCGCCCATGCGGCTCATCTCGTTGCTGTGTACGGCATGGATGATGGCACCGGCTCCGAGGAACAGCAGCGCCTTGAACATCGCATGCGTGAAGAGGTGGAACATTCCGGCCATGTAACCGGTTCCGGCATGTCCGCCGTAACCCGATACGCCGAGGGCGACCATCATGAAGCCGATCTGCGAAATCGTCGAGAAGGCCAGTACCCGTTTGATATCGGTCTGCACACAGGCGATCACGGCGGCGAACAGCGAAGTGAACGCGGCCAGATAGGCAATGCCGTGCAGCACCTCCGGCGCCTGGAAATAATAGACAGGGAAAAGACGCGCCACCAGATAGACGCCGGCCACGACCATCGTCGCGGCGTGGATCAGGGCCGAAACGGGCGTCGGACCCTCCATCGCATCGGGCAGCCAGATATGCAGCGGGAACATGGCCGACTTACCGGCACCGCCGACGAAAATGAGCGCCAGCGCCCACGCGATCACCGAACCGCCCATGAAAGTCGTTCCTGCGGCCTGTGCGAAAATGCTTCCGTCGCCCGAGGTAAGCAGACCGAAGTCGAACGTCTTCGTATAGAACGACAGCAACAGGATACCGATCAGGAAACCGAGGTCGGCGAAACGCGTCACGATGAAAGCCTTCTTCGAAGCGGCGATTGCTTCGGGCTTCGTATAATAGAATCCGATGAGCAGGTAGGACGAGACACCCACCAGTTCCCAGAAAATATACATCTGGAAAATGTTCGTCGCCACGACGAGTCCGAGCATCGAGCAGCTGAACAGCGACAGGAAAGCGTAATAGCGCTCGAAACCGCGCTCGCCTTTCATGTAACCGAGGCTGTAGATGTGCACCATGAGCGACACGGTCGAGATGACGATGAGCATCATCACCGAGATCGGGTCGAGCAGCACGCCCAGATCAATGTGCAGATTGTCGGTAAAACGCAGCCACTCGACGTCGAAAGCCGTGATCTCGCGGTAGACGCCGTCTATTTTGGCCGTCGTGAAATACTGCCATGCCGTCCAGTACGAGAGCGCAGCGGTCACGCCCATCGACAACGTACCGACCAGCCCCGACGCGCAGGGCTTGAGCTGGGTCCCCAGCAGACCGAGCACGAAAAACGTCAGCATCGGCAGCAGCACGATAAGTACAGTGTATTCCATATTGAATGTCTTTTGTTTTCGATTCCTTACGGGTTGCGGACGAAAGCCCGAGACGGCCTCCGCCCGGAGACACCTCCTAATCCTTCAGTTCGTCGAGGTTTTTCACTTCGATGTTGCGCAGAT
>UROX01000145.1 GCA_900549685.1 uncultured Alistipes sp. | reverse complement strand
ACCTCAAAGAAGCCATCGCCCACAACTACGAAAGCAACGGCGAAGCCTATTACTACCTGTTCCACTGCTACTACGGGCAGAAAAAATTCGATGAGGCCAAAGCCGTGTTGCTCGAAGGCGTGACCAAATATCCCAAGAACACCGAAATTCTCGAAGGCCTCATCAGCCTGTACGGAGAAACGGGTGAAGATCCCCAGAGCATCATCCCTTATGTACAAAAAGGAATCGAAAACGATCCGACGAACCCCGAACTGTGGGCCGGTCTGGGTCGCGTATACGACAAGCTGGGCGACAACACCAAAGCGTTGGAATCGTTCGCCAAGGCCGTGGAACTCGCTCCGGACGATTTCGCAGCCAATTTCAACTATGCACTGATGGTCGTACGCGTAGCCGATGACAAGACCGCCGCATTCAACGAAAAAACGTTCACCAGCCGCGAAGAACGCGACGCCGCTCTCGAAGACGTGACGAACGCTTACGTCGCTGCTGTGGCTCCGCTCGAAAAAGCGCACAGCATCAACCCGCAGGACGGTGTGACGGTAGAACTGCTCAAAAGCGTCTGCTTCCGTCTGCGCGATGTTTCGTCCGAGATGATGGACAAATTCAAGAAATACGACGAACTGTATAAAAGCATGCAGTAACAGAAACGTATAAAAGCCGGCAAGGCCGGAACGATCACGGAGGCTGCCTCGAAAGAGGCGGCCTCCTTTTTATTTTGGATAAAATTTTGCACTATATCCGCCGAACGTTTACTTTTGTAGATTAAAGCCGACCTTTCCGGCAGGCCCCTTCCCAACCGGCCGCCGCACGAGGCGAAAGGCGAATTTTATACGGCAAATGGAAGAAAACAGCAATATACTCGATGAAGTCACCGGCGGGGAATACAAATACGGTTTCGTAACCGACATCGACACCGAGACGATCCCCAAAGGACTCAGCGAAGAGGTCGTACGCCTGATTTCGACGAAAAAGGGCGAGCCCGAATGGATGACCGATTATCGGATCGAGGCCTACCGGCACTGGAAGACGCTCACGATGCCGCGATGGCCCCATCTCGATCTGCCGGAAATCGATTTCGAGGACATTATCTATTATGCGGCTCCGAAAAAGAAACCGCAGCTCAAGAGCATGGACGAGGTCGATCCGGAACTCAAAGCCACGTTCGACAAACTGGGCGTGCCGCTCGAAGAGCAGATGGCGCTGGCCGGCGTGGCCGTCGATGCGGTGATGGATTCCATATCGGTCAAGACGACGTTCCGCGAAACGCTGGCCGAAAAAGGGATCGTCTTCTGCTCGTTCTCCGAAGCGCTGAAAGAGCATCCCGAACTGGTGCGCAAATACATGGGCAGCGTGGTGCCCTATACCGACAATTTTTTCGCAGCGCTCAACGCAGCCGTATTTTCCGACGGATCGTTCTGCTACATACCCAAAGGCGTACGCTGCCCGATGGAGTTGAGCACCTACTTCCGGATCAATGCCGCCGGCACCGGTCAGTTCGAACGGACGTTGATCGTGGCCGACGAAGGGGCTTACGTAAGCTATATGGAAGGATGTACGGCCCCCATGCGGGACGAGAACCAGCTCCACGCCGCCGTGGTCGAGATCGTCGTGATGAAAGACGCCGAAGTCAAATATTCGACCGTACAGAACTGGTATCCGGGCGACAAGGACGGCAAGGGAGGTATCTACAATTTCGTCACCAAACGCGGCATTTGCCGGGGCGAGAACGCCCGCCTGTCGTGGACGCAGATCGAGACGGGATCGGCACTGACCTGGAAATACCCGAGCTGTATTCTGGCCGGCGACCATTCCGTCGGTGAATTCTACTCGGTAGCCGTGACGAACAACCGCCAGCAGGCCGACACGGGCACCAAAATGATCCATCTGGGCCGCAATACGCGCAGCCGGATCGTCAGCAAAGGCATTTCGGCCGGACGGAGCCAGAACAGCTACCGCGGTCTGGTCAAGGTTTCGCCGAAAGCCGAAGGCGCCCGGAACTACTCGCAGTGCGACTCGCTGCTCATCGGCGACCGCTGCGGCGCTCATACGTTCCCGTACATCGAGACGAACAATCCGTCGGCCGTCGTCGAGCACGAAGCCACGACGTCGAAGATCGGCGAAGACCAACTGTTCTATTGCAACCAACGCGGCCTCTCGACCGAAGACGCCGTGGGGCTGATCGTGAACGGCTACGCTAGGGAGGTGCTCAACAAGCTCCCGATGGAATTCGCCGTCGAGGCGCAGAAGCTCCTCTCGATCAGCCTCGAGGGAAGCGTAGGATAAACCGTTTGAAATCAATAAAAGTCAGATATGATGTTAGAGGTTAGGAATCTGCACGCCGTCGTGGACGGAAAAGAGATATTGAAAGGCATCGACCTGTCGGTCAAGGCCGGCGAAGTGCATGCCATCATGGGGCCCAACGGTTCCGGCAAGAGCACGTTCGCCTCGGTACTGGCCGGCAACGAGAAGTTCGAAGTGACCGAGGGCGAAGTGCTGTTCGACGGAATGAACCTGCTCGAAATGAGCATCGAGGACCGTGCCCGTGCGGGACTGTTTCTCGGGTTTCAGTATCCGGTCGAAATACCGGGCGTGAGCATGGCCAATTTCCTGAAATACGCCGTGAACGAAAAGCGCAAATACCAGGGACTCGAACCGCTTTCGTCGGCCGAGTTCCTGCGGACGATGCGCGAAAAAGCCAAGATCGTCGAAATCGACAGCAAACTGACGAGCCGTTCGGTGAACGAAGGGTTCTCGGGCGGCGAAAAGAAACGGAACGAAATCTTCCAGATGGCGATGCTCGAGCCCCGTCTGTCCGTGCTCGACGAGACGGACAGCGGACTGGACATCGACGCGCTGCGGGTCGTCGCCACCGGCGTGGCGCGACTCAAAAGGCCAGACAACGCCACGGTGGTCATCACGCACTACCAGCGCCTGCTCGACTATATCGTTCCGGACGTCGTGCATGTGCTCTACGACGGGCGGATCATCCATACGGCCGGCCGGGAACTGGCGCTCAAGCTCGAAGAACAGGGATACGACTGGCTTATCAACCAATACCGTTAGGGCATGGAGAACGCATTGGAAAAACGGCTGACCGATCTGTATCTGTCGAACGCCGATCTGATCGCCGAAGGACTGCCCGCAGCGATGAACCGTCCGCGCGGCGAAGCGCTGGAGACGTTCAACCTGACGGGAATCCCCCCGCGGGGATCGGCCTGCGGAGACCGTTACCACTATACCGGTCTCCGAGAAGTATTCGGAGCCGAATACGAATCGTATTTCACGCCTTCGTATACGGAGGTAAAGCCGACGTGCCCGGATATGCAGGGCATCCACGTTCCCTTCCTGAACGGATTCTGCCGGGCCGGGGAACCGCTCCGCGAAGAGCCTTCCGGTGTGATCTGCGGCTCGCTCGCCGCAGCGGCCGTCCGATACCCCGATCTGGTGGCACGCTACTACGACCGGTTGGCCGGCGGACAGAGCGATGCGGTTTCCGCACTCAATACCGCATTCATTCAGGACGGCGTTTTCATATACGTACCCAGAGGCGTGGAGGTTCAGGAACCGATCGTCGTGACCTTCAACCGCTATGACGAAGGAGAAGCGCTGCTGACGTTCTCCCGTTGCCTGTTCGTGTGCGAAGAGAACAGCCGGGTCCGCATCGTGATCGACCACCGCTCGCAGAGCGACGGCGCATCGCTGGACTGTCAGACGCGGGAAGTATTCCCGGCCCGGGGTGCCGAGATCGAAATCGTCGAGACGATCCGGACGAACGACCGCTCGTCGCTCGTCTCGTCCTGTTACGCCGAACAGCGGGCGGACAGCCGTCTGCACACGCTGTCGGTAGCGTTGAGCGGACGCCTGATCCGCAGCGACCAACGGGTACGGCTTGCGGAACCGGGAGCCGAAAACCGCACCGACGGTCTGATGCTGTCCGGTCCGAGCGAACACATCGACTTCTATACCGATATCGAACACGCCGCGCCGGACTGCACGAGTCGCGAGCTGTTCCGCGGCATCGCCTCTGACGGTGGAACGGGCGTCTTCAGCGGACGCATCCTTGTCGCACAGGACGCCCAGCAGACACAGGCTTTCCAGCAGAGCAACAACCTGCTGTTGGGTCCCGGAGCGCATATCTATGCCAAGCCCCAGCTCGAAATCTACGCCGACAACGTCAAGTGCAGCCACGGGGCGACGGTCGGGCAGCTCAGTGCCGAAGCGGTCTATTACATGCGGCAGCGCGGCATATCGCTACGCGACGCCCGCCGGTTGCAGATGTTCGGTTTCGCCGGTCAGGTGATCGGCCGAACTCCCGTCGAGGGACTGACCGAAACGATCGAAGCGATGGCTGCGGCCAAAATAGAAAAGATGTAATGAAATTCGATGTAGAAAAAATACGGACAGACTTTCCTCTCCTCGCCCGGCAGGTGCACGGCAAGCCGCTGGCCTATCTCGATAACGGAGCCACGGCCCAGAAACCGCGTTGCGTGATCGAGACGATCGACCGGCTCCACCGCGAAATGAACGCCAACGTCCACCGAGGCCTCCATTTTATGAGCGAGGGGTGTACCGAAGAGTATGAGTCCGCACGCGAGACCGTGCGGGCTTATATCGGCGCCGAATCGGTCCGCGAAATCGTATTCACCTCCGGGGCGACGGCTTCGATCAATCTGGTGGCTTACAGTTTCGGGGAACGTTTTATCGGCAGCGGCGACAACGTGGTGACCACCGAAATGGAACACCATTCCAACATCGTGCCGTGGCAGATAATCTGCTCCCGCCGCGGAGCCGAACTCCGTGTGCTGCCGTTCGACGACGAAGGCCGGCTCGAAACCGAGAAACTCGAATCGTTGCTCGACGAGCGGACACGGATCGTCTGCGTGACACAGGCTTCGAACGTCCTCGGGACACGGCCCGATCTGCGAAAGATCATCGATACGGCCCACGCACGGGGCATTCCCGTACTGGTGGACGGTTGCCAGGGCATCGTTCACGGAGGTGTCGATGTAACGGCAATGGACTGCGACTTTTATGCCTTTTCCGGCCACAAACTCTACGGACCGACCGGCATAGGCGTACTCTACGGCAAGGAACGATGGCTGGAACAGATTCCCCCGTTCATGGGCGGCGGCGAAATGGTAGCGACGGTCTCCTTCGCCGGAACGACCTATGCCGAACTGCCGCTGAAATTCGAAGCAGGTACACCGAACTACATCGGAGCCATAGGTCTGGCAGAGGCGATCCGTTACCTCGGTACGCTCGATGCCGACGCCGTGGCCCGGCACGAGGAAGAGCTTACGGCATATGCGACCCGACGGCTGTCGGCCATCGAAGGAGTAAGAATCTACGGCTCGCAACCCGGCAAATGCAGCATCGTATCGTTCACGGCCGACGGCACGCATCCTTACGACCTGGGGATGATCCTCGACAAAACGGGGGTGGCCGTGCGGACAGGCACCCATTGCGCCGAGCCGGTCATGGCCCACTACGGGATCACATCGATGGCACGCGCCTCATTCGCCTTGTATAACACGCACGCCGAAGTGGATGCGCTCATTGCAGGCGTCGAGCGGGCGATACGGATGCTGAGGGCATAAACCGGGACCGGACGCACCGGTCTCCGAAATATCGTACCGTTCTACTGCGCTTTCCGATCCGCCCGACGTATACTCTTCCACATTGCCCCGGACATCCGGAAGCAATACAGACAGCACACGACTCGCAGATCCGGGAAGCACCGGAAGACGGACAAAATCCGGGAGACGATCCCGGGAAACGAAACCTGAACTTTTATGGCACTCATCGTACTCGAAGGGCTCGACGGAGCCGGAAAATCGACCCAGATCGGCATGCTGCAACAGCGGCTCGCCGAACGGGGTATCGCCTACGAATATCTTCACTTTCCCCGGTTCGACGCTCCGGTCTACGGAGAACTGATCGCCCGTTTCCTGCGCGGCGAACTGGGCAGCATAGACCGGGTAGATCCCTACGTGGTCGCCCTGCTCTACGCGGGCGACCGGGCCGAAGCCGCCCCGATGATCCGCTCGTGGCTCGATGCGGGCAGATTCGTCATTCTCGACCGTTACGTCTATTCGAACGTGGCGTATCAGTGCGCCAAGATCGAAGATCCGGAAACCCGCCGCCGGCTGAGGGACTGGATCGTCGATCTCGAATACCGCCACAACGGCATTCCCGTACCCGACATTTCGCTGTTTCTGGACGTCCCGTTCGGCTTCACCCGCCGCAAGCTCGAAGAGGTCCGCGAAGGGGACGACCGGGCATATCTGCAAGGGAAAAAGGACATTCACGAATCTTCGCTGACGCTTCAGCAGCGGGTCCGCGAAGTCTACCTCGAACAGGCTCTTTCCGACGACACATTCCGCGTCGTATCCTGCGCCGGAGCACAAGACGAAATGCTCGCACCCGAAACGATCTTCGCCCGAATCGAGACCGCGCTCGGAGATGTACTCAGGGCCTGATCCGACGCAATAAATTCCAAGAGTC
>UROX01000144.1 GCA_900549685.1 uncultured Alistipes sp. | reverse complement strand
ATTATTTTCAAAGGCCATTACATGAAATCCGAAATCGGCGACAACGAACACATGAAGGCCCGCGGCATCGACTGCGCCTCGCGGCAGATCCGCCGCGAAGAGGAAGCGCTCCGGGGCGGATCTGCCGTTCCCGCCGAAGGATGCGCGGCCGGCGGTTGTTCGTCCTGCTCCGCCGCCCATTGCGAAAACGAATCCCCGAAAACGGAATAGAGCCGCCGTCCGGGTTTCGGCCGCGCTGTGCGTCCGGTATAACGGTCCCGAAATGGCGACGCGGCCGCGGACCTCGGCGGTTTTCTCCCGAAAATTTCGTACTATTGCGGGAGGTTCGTCCGGAACAAACTGCGGAGGCGGTGCTTCCCGGACCGTTTAATACCGTCTATCCATGAAAATATCCGTCGTTATCAATACGTTCAACTCCGAGCGTTTTCTGGACGAATGCCTTCGTTCGGTCCGCTCTTTCGACGAGATCGTGCTCTGCGACATGCACAGCACCGATCGTACCGTCGCCATCGCCGAGCGTTACGGCTGCCGGATCGTCTACCACGAACGGACCGGATTCGTCGAACCGGCCCGCAATTATGCCATCTCCTGCGCTTCGAACGAATGGGTACTGGTGCTCGATTCCGACGAGGTGATCCCCGATGCGTTGCGGACATATTTATACGATTTCGCCGAAAGAGCCGAGGCCGAAGGATACGCCGCACTGAAAATGGCACGTAAGAATTATTTTCTGGGGCGTTTCATGCACGGCGACTATCCCGACTACATCATCCGGCTCATCCGCAAGTCGAAAACCTTCTGGCCCGAGCAGATCCATGCCCGCCCTGTGGTCGAGGGACGTATCTTTACGATTCCCTCCCGTCGCCGGGAGCTGGCGATGGAGCATCTGGCCAACGAGAGCGTCTCGGCCCGGATCGCCAAGACGAACCAATATTCCGACAAGGAGCTGATCCGCCGTCGGGGACAGGACTTTTCCGTGTTTTTGGCTTTTGCCAAATGTACGTGGCGTTTCCTACGGTTCTGGATCGTCAAGGGAGGTTTCCGCGACGGCAGGGCCGGGTTTGCCTATGCCGTGCTGAATGCGTTCTACAAGTTCGCCACCGTCGCCAAACTCTGGGAACAAGGCGCTGCCGGACGGGAAGAAGCTCCGGACGATTCCGTGCGGTAAAGTACGGCAGCCGTTGTCCGCAGCCTCCGGCCGGAGATTCGGATCGTTTCCCGACCCGTGTTTCGGCGGAGGCCCGAATCGGATCGCAGCCCCGGAGGCACGGTGGCGGCAAAGGTTGTCACGGCTCTTCTTCGGGCCGGTCGAAATCGATTTTTCCGAGTTTGTTCATCAGCGAGCGTACCCTCGCCGCCCTCCGGACCATATAGTCGGACGGAGCCGAAAGCCGCATGCGCAGCGGATTGGGCAGTACCGTGGCGATCATCGAGGCTTCGTGTCGGTTCAGCTCGGCCGCCGTTTTGCCGTATATGTCGCGGGCGGGAGCTTCCACGCCGTACATGTTGGGTCCGGTCTCTATGATGTTGAGGTATACCTCCATGATGCGGCGCTTGCTCCAGAACGTCTCGATGAGTACCGTCTGCCATGCCTCGACGCCCTTGCGCAGCCATGTCCGCGACGGGGGGCAGAAGATGTTTTTGGCCGTCTGCTGGGAGATCGTGCTGCCTCCCCGTATCCGTTTGCCCTCTTTGTTTTCTTCGAGCGCCCGGTCGATGGCATCCCAGTCGAAGCCCCGGTGCGTCAGGAAATGATTGTCTTCGGTGGCGATCACGGCCTGGATCATCTGCGGATTGATTTTGTCGAACGGAACCCACTTCGAGCGTACCTTCAGCCCGTGTTCTTTCCGGTTCTCGAACAGCCGGATCACTTTGAGCGGCGTGACTGTCACCGGAACGAACCGCAGCAACAGCACCGAGCCTATCGAACAGGTTGCCAGAAAAAGAAACAGATATACGATCAGCCGCCCTATGTAGCGCATAAAATAACCGTTTATTGACAGGCCGGCCGCCCTGTCGTGACCTCCGAAAAAGGCTGTTCCGACCGGCGGGCAAAAATAATATAATTCCGGACATTTCATAGCTAAAACGTGAAAAAATTATCCGATTTAAAATAATCGGCGTATATTTGTGCCGATATTTACGAAGGAAGAACATCAGGGACAATCACCCTACAAATCTTAACTTGAAGATGGCACAGAAAAAATTCATTACTTGTGACGGAAACTACGCCGCAGCCCACATCGCCTACCTGTTCAGCGAGGTGGCGGCGATCTATCCGATCACTCCGTCGTCCACCATGGCCGAATACGTCGATGAATGGGCGGCTTCCGGACGCAAAAATATTTTCGGCGAGACGGTGAAGGTCGTCGAGATGCAGTCGGAGGCGGGCGCTGCGGGTGCGGTGCACGGTTCGTTGCAGAGCGGTGCGCTGACCACCACGTTCACGGCGTCTCAGGGCCTGCTCCTTATGATCCCCAATATGTACAAGATAGCCGGCGAGTTGCTTCCGTGCGTATTCCACGTATCGGCCCGTGCGCTGGCCGCCCAGTCGCTCTCCATTTTCGGAGACCATCAGGACGTGATGGCTGCCCGTCAGACCGGTTTTGCCATGCTCGCTTCGTGCAGCGTGCAGGAAGTGATGGATCTGGCCGGCGTGGCCCATCTGGTGGCTATCAAATCGCGGATTCCTTTCCTGCATTTCTTCGACGGTTTCCGTACCTCCCACGAGATTCAGAAAATCGAGATGATCGACGAAGAGGCTCTCACGGCTCTGCTCGACCGTAAGGCTCTCGCCGATTTCCGTGCCCGCGCCCTCAATCCCGAAAGTCCGGTTACGCGCGGTACGGCCCAGAACCCCGATATCTACTTCCAGACCCGCGAGGCGTCGAACAAATTCTACGACGCCATCCCCGATCTGGTCGCCGATGCCATGCGCAGTATCAGCTCCATTACCGGCCGCGAATACAAGCCGTTCACCTATTACGGCGATGCGGATGCCGAAAACATCGTCGTGGCGATGGGTTCTGTCTGCGAAACGCTCAAGGAGACGATCGACTACATGCGTTCCCGCGGCGAAAAGGCCGGTCTGATCACCGTGCACCTCTACCGTCCGTTCTCGCCGAAATACCTGCTGGAAGTGCTGCCCGCCTCCGTCAAACGGATCTGCGTGCTGGACCGCACCAAAGAGCCCGGCGCCAACGGCGAACCGCTCTATCTGGACGTCAAGGACGTGCTCTACGGCATGGAGAATGCTCCGATCGTCGTGGGCGGCCGTTACGGTCTCTCGTCCAAGGACACCACGCCGGCCCAGATGCTCGCCGTGTTCGAGAATCTGAAAGCCGCCGAACCGAAAAACCACTTCACGGTGGGTATCGTGGACGACGTGACGTTCACCTCGCTGCCCGTGGGCGAAGAGCTGCACCTCGAAAACAACGGCACGTTCGAAGCCCGTTTCATCGGTCTGGGCGCCGACGGTACGGTGGGTGCCAACAAGAACTCGATCAAGATCATCGGTAACTCCACCGACAAATACTGCCAGGCCTATTTCTCCTATGACTCGAAGAAATCGGGCGGCTACACCTCGTCGCACCTGCGTTTCGGCGACAACCCGATTCGTTCGCCCTATCTGGTCAATACGCCCGACTTCGTGGCCTGCCACGTTCCTTCCTATCTGGGCAAATACGATCTGCTCAAAGGACTCAAGGACGGCGGTACGTTCCTGCTCAACAGCGTGTGGGACGAAGAGACCACCAAGAAGCATCTGCCCGACGACATGAAGAAATACATGGCCGAGCACAAGATCAACTTCTATATCATCAACGCGACGAAGATCGCAGCCGAGATCGGTCTGGGCAACCGTACCAACACGATCATGCAGAGCGCGTTCTTCAAAGTCTCCGGCGTGATTCCCTACGACGTTGCCAAAGAGGAGATGAAGAAAGCCATCTACAAATCCTACGGCAAGAAGGGCGAGGACATCGTGAACATGAACTACGCCGCTGTCGAAAAGGGCGGCGACGTAATCAAAGTGGAAGTGCCCTCCGAGTGGGCTTCGCTCGCCGTACAGCCTGCCGCTGCACACGACGTGCCCGAATTCATCGCCAAGATCGTCGAACCGATCAACTCGCTGCGGGGCGACGACCTGCCCGTGAGCGCGTTCAACGGCCGTGAAGACGGTACGTGGGATGCCGGAACCTCGCGTTACGAAAAACGGGGCATCGCCGTCAGCGTGCCCGAATGGCAGAGCGAAAACTGTATCCAGTGCAACCAGTGCGCTTATGTCTGCCCCCACGCAGCCATCCGTCCGTTCCTGCTTACCGAAGAAGAAGCGGCTGCGGCTCCCGAAGGAACCGTGACGATTCAGGGTGCCGGCGCCACGAAGGCTTACCGGTTCAAGATTCAGGTTTCTCCGCTCGACTGTACGGGCTGCGGCAACTGTGCCAACATCTGCCCCGCCCCGAACAAGGCCCTCGTGATGAAACCGCTCGAAGGCCAGCTCGAAAAAGGCGAAGCCGCCCGCTGGGAGTACATGCACGCGAAAGTGGGTTACAAGGATACGGTGGTCGATAAGACCAAGACCGTCAAGAACAGCCAGTTCTCGCAGCCTCTGTTCGAGTTCTCCGGTGCTTGCGCGGGTTGCGGCGAAACGCCTTATATCAAAGCCATCACGCAGTTGTTCGGTCACCGGATGATCGTCGCCAACGCCACGGGATGTTCGTCCATCTACGGCGGATCGGCTCCCTCCTCGCCCTACTGTACCAATGCCAAGGGACAGGGACCCGCATGGGCCAACTCGCTGTTCGAAGACAATGCCGAGTTCGGTCTGGGTATCTTCAGCGGTGTCGAAAAAATGCGCGAGAGAGTCGCTCTGCGGATGCAGGAAGCCGTTGCCGGCGACAGCTGCCCGGCCGAACTGAAGGCCGTGATGGGCGAATGGATCGAAAAGAAAGAGGACGCCGCCGCGACCGAAGAGATCGCTGCCCGTCTGGTGCCGATGATGGAAGCCTGCGGATGCGACATCTGCAAGGAAATCCTGTCGCTCAAACAATATCTGGTCAAGAAGTCGCACTGGATCTTCGGCGGCGACGGATGGGCCTACGATATCGGATTCGGCGGTCTGGACCACGTGATCGCATCGGGTAAGAACGTCAATATCCTCGTGCTCGATACGGAGGTTTACTCCAACACGGGCGGACAGTCTTCGAAGAGTACCCCGATCGGTGCCGTCGCCAAGTTTGCCACGGCCGGCAAGCGGGTCCGCAAGAAAGACCTCGGCGCGATGGCCATGACCTACGGTTACGTCTATGTCGCTCAGGTCGCCATGGGTGCCAACCACAACCAGTACCTGCAGGCGCTCCGCGAGGCCGAAGCCTACGACGGTCCGTCGCTCATCATCGCTTACGCCCCCTGTATCAACCACGGTATCAAGGGCGGCATGGGCCAGTCGCAGCTGACCGAAAAACGGGCCGTAGAAGCCGGTTACTGGCATCTGTGGCGCTTCAACCCGACCTTGATCGAACAGGGCAAGAATCCGTTCTCGCTCGATTCGAAAGAACCGGACTGGAGCAAATTCCAGGAATTCATCCATCGCGAGGTGCGTTACACGTCGCTGCTCAAGGCTTTCCCGGCCGAAGCCGAAGAACTCTTCGCCGCTTCGCAGGCCAATGCCCAGTGGCGTTACGGAACCTATAAACGCTTCGCCGCGATGAACTATTCCGAGACCGAAGAATAACGACGGTTTCCGGGTTTATAACCAAGGATAGAGAGGGTATCCGACAGTGGGTCGGATACCCTCTTTTCTTTGTTTACCGGGTATCGGCGCCGGATGCCCGAAAGATCGGTAAAAACCGGTCGGTTCGGAATCTTCAGCCACGCTCCCGGTTGTATACCTCAAGGCATTTCGCGTCGAAGTATCGTCGTT
Source organism: uncultured Alistipes sp. (assembly GCA_900549685.1). Taxonomy (GTDB): domain Bacteria; phylum Bacteroidota; class Bacteroidia; order Bacteroidales; family Rikenellaceae; genus Alistipes_A. The sequence goes on along the minus strand of UROX01000144.1, from coordinate 633 downwards.
TCGGCGGGCCGTATCCGAATCTGGTCATTGTCATTCGTTCGGCGCTTTCGTTTTAACGAAGGCCTGAATGAAGCGCGGTGCGGATTGTATATGCGAATTCCCCACGATCCGTTGGAATGACGGTACGGCGAACATACATGGCTTTAACGAAGAAAAGGTATCGGGATACTCATTCGGCGTTTAGACTGGAAAACGGAAGTCTCGAACAACCGTCCGGGAGCGTATATGCCAAGACATCGTTTCCCATACGACAGAGGCAGGGAAAGCCTCCGTTTTTGTTTGAAAATCCGATGTTCGGTAATTATGTTTATCGAACGTTTACGTTATCTGACAGCATGCGATCTGGAATACTTAGCCTTGTTTTAGCTGCCGATTATTCGATTATTTATTGATAAAGGCGCAAAAAACACAATATTTCACTGTGTCGTACCTGTCAAAAATAAACGCCTGACTCGTTAAAAGTCAAGCGTTTGAAGTGTCACTTTGTACCCCCGACGGGAATCGAACCCATATCAGCAGAACCGGAATCTGCCATTCTATCCATTGAACTACGGAGGCAAGAAAACTGTGGATGCAAAGGTGCAACTTTTTTACCGTTAATACAAATTTTCAATTGATTTTCCGGCGCACGAT
>UROX01000143.1 GCA_900549685.1 uncultured Alistipes sp. | reverse complement strand
GACTGCTGGATAGCGGCGAGAAGGATCATATTGGAATGAATAATGCCATAGAACGGCTGCGAAGGTATGGATGGAGAAGACCTCCGGTTCGAGAAACACGCGGATGCGAAAAATAACGAAACGCTATACCTAAAACTATTCAACCGTTATGAGTAACACTCCACTGATTTTTTGGATCGTACCGGCTGCCTCGCTCATCGCGCTGGGGTTCGCATGGTATTTCTTCCGCACGATGATGCGGGAGAGCGAAGGTACTTCGCGCATGAAAGAAATCGCCGCACACGTCCGTCAGGGCGCGATGGCCTATCTTCGGCAACAGTACCGTGTCGTCGTCGTCGTCTTTCTCGTTCTCGCGCTGTTTTTCGCTTTTCTGGCCTACGGCCTGGGCGTTCAGAACGGCTGGGTGCCGTTCGCGTTTCTCACGGGCGGATTGTTTTCCGGTCTGGCCGGTTACATAGGCATGCGCACGGCGACCTACGCCTCGGCACGTACGGCCCATGCTGCGAGCCAGTCGCTGAATAAGGGGCTGCGTATCGCGTTCCGCAGCGGAGCCGTGATGGGGCTTGTCGTCGTGGGACTCGGACTGCTGGACATTTCGATCTGGTATGTCGTGCTCAACCATTTCGTCGAGGCGACGGGCGCTCAAAAACTAATGATTATCACTACCACGATGCTGACTTTCGGCATGGGTGCCTCCACGCAGGCGCTCTTCGCCCGTGTGGGCGGCGGTATCTACACGAAAGCCGCCGACGTGGGAGCCGATCTGGTGGGTAAGGTCGAGGCGGGCATCCCCGAAGACGACCCGCGTAACCCGGCTACCATCGCCGACAACGTGGGCGATAACGTGGGCGACGTGGCCGGTATGGGCGCCGACCTCTACGAGAGCTATTGCGGCTCGATCCTCGCGACGGCTGCGCTCGGTGCGGCCGCATTCGCCGGCGACATGCAGATGCAGGCCGTACTGGCTCCCATGCTGATCGCCGCCGTGGGTATCGTGCTCTCGGTATTCGGTATTTTCCTGGTCCGCACCAGGGAGGGGGCCTCGATGAAACAGCTGCTCGGCGCATTGGGAACCGGCGTCAATACCAGTTCCGTACTCATCGCCCTCTGTACGTTCGGCATTCTCTATATGCTGCGGATCGAAAACTGGGTGGGCATTTCGTTCTCGGTGATCGTGGGTCTGCTGGCCGGTGTCATTATCGGACAGTCCACCGAATACTATACCTCTCATTCCTATAAACCGACCCGGAAAATCGCAAAAAGTGCCGAAACGGGTCCTGCGACGGTCATCATTTCGGGTATCGGCATGGGGATGATCTCGACGGCCATACCCGTCGTGACGATTGCGCTGGCCATCGTGCTGGCCTACCTGTGCGCGACGAATTTCGACATCCAGCACATGATAAGCGCCGGTAATATCGGCAAGGGACTCTACGGTATCGGTATCGCAGCCGTGGGCATGCTCTCGACACTGGGTATCACGCTGGCCACCGATGCCTACGGTCCGATCGCCGACAATGCCGGCGGCAACGCCGAGATGAGCGGTCTCGATCCCGAGGTGCGCAAGCGAACCGATGCGCTCGATGCGCTGGGCAACACGACGGCCGCCACCGGCAAAGGCTTTGCCATCGGTTCGGCGGCACTGACGGCGCTGGCGCTGCTGGCCTCGTATATCGAAGAGGTTAAAATCGGCATGCAGCACGTCGGGCAACAAGCCGTCTCGCTGGCCGACGGGACAAGCAAGGCGCTCACGGAGTGCAATATCCTCGATCTGATGGATTATTTCCAGATCACGCTGATGAATCCCAACGTGCTGATCGGCGTTTTCGTCGGGGCGATGATGGCGTTCCTGTTCTGCGGACTGACGATGAATGCCGTGGGACGTGCCGCACAGAGCATGGTCTCCGAGGTGCGGCGGCAGTTCCGCGAGATCAAAGGCATCCTCGAAGGCAAGGCGACACCCGATTATGCCCGTTGTGTGGAAATTTCGACCCGCGGAGCGCAGCGCGAGATGCTGTTTCCGTCCATTCTGGCGATTGTCGTTCCGGTCGTCGTCGGGTTCGTTTTCGGAGTGGCCGGTGTCATGGGGCTGTTGATCGGCAGCCTGAGCGCAGGTTTCGTTTTGGCTGTTTTTATGGCCAATTCGGGCGGTGCGTGGGATAATGCGAAAAAATACATCGAAGAGGGTAATTTCGGCGGCAAGAGATCGGACAACCATAAGGCGACCGTCGTGGGCGACACGGTGGGCGACCCGTTCAAAGATACATCCGGACCCTCGCTCAACATCCTTATCAAACTGATGAGCATGGTCTCCATCGTCGTGGCGGGCCTGACCGTCTCCTACCATCTGTTGTAGCGGAGGAACCTCCGAAACGAAACAGGAAGGGCGTCTTTTTTGCGGGGCGTCCTTCTTTTTTCGTCTCTTCGGAACCGGTATGCGTATGCCATGCGGAGTCGTTTCTCGTCCGTCGAACGAAATGCGTCCGGCAACGCTTCATTTTCGGGGATTAAAAGTTTATCTTTGTGGTCCGGTCCGAAACCGGATATAAACCCGAACCAGAAGAATGAAACGTCTATTGCATTTGCTGTCGGCCGTAGCGGCCGTTTTGTCGCTTTCCGCACCGCGGGTTTCCGCACAGGAAGTCGTGTGGGGAGCCTCTTTCGATTTCTTTTTCGATAACCGAGAATACAAGAGTGCGATCAACTGGCCCCAGACGCTTTTCGGTGCCCGCATCGCACCGGAACTGGGTGTCAGCTGGGACGACGGTCGCCACTCGTTGATGATGGGGTACAGTATGCTGGCCAATTTCGGCGCCAAACCGTTCCAGACCGACAACGAACTGTTCGGCTATTACCAATACGCCTCGCCCCGTTTCCGTGCCTGGGCAGGCGTCATTCCCCGCAACAAGACGATCGGCGACTATCCGAGCGTCTTTTTCAGCGATTCGGTCCGCTATTACGATCCGAACCTGACCGGGCTGCTGTTGCAGTACGTGGGCGGCAAAGGGTATGTCGAATTCGGTTGCGACTGGAACAGCATGATTACCGACGACCGGCGCGAGAAGTTCCTGCTGTTTTCGTCCGGCCGGATCAACCACGGACTGTTTTATGCGGGGTACCATCTGTCCATGTACCATCATGCCGGCCGCAACAACGAGGAGGACGGAGTCGTGGATAACGTTCTGCTGCATCCCCATGTGGGACTCGATCTTGCGCGTGTGGCCGGCATGGAGGTGCTCTCGGTGCAGGGCGGCTGGTTGCAGGCTTTCCAGAACGACCGGAAATTCGTGGGCGAATACGTGACGCCCGGAGGTTTCCAGCTCGAAGTCAAGGCCCAGATGTGGAAATTCGGCGTTTTCAATACGCTGTATGCCGGCAAGAATCTGATGCCCTATTTCGTCGGCGATGCCGATCTGGACTACGGCCCCGGTCTCTATTGGGGCGAACCGTGGTACCGGACGACGAACAACGTCTACGACCGCCTCGAAATCTACTGGCAGCCCATTCATAACGAGAAGATGAAGCTCCGCGTGGCATCCGTCCATCATTACGACGGAAAGAAGTGGGGCTGGCAGCAGAAAGTGCTCTTCTCGGTCAATCTCGGCCAGCGGAAGATGTTCGGAAAGAAACGCAGCTCCTGCTGCAATCCCGACTGATCGTCATGCGTGCCGCCAACAAAACGAACTACCACAGCCATTGCTCGTTCTGCGACGGGAAGGCGCCGATGGAGGATTTCGTAACCGAAGCCGTGCGGCTCGGCTTCGCGTCCTACGGCATTTCGTCCCATGCTCCGCTGCCGTTTGATACGCCGTGGACGCTCCGCCGCGACAGGGTGGGGGAATACCTCGCCGAAATTGCCCGGCTGAAGAATGTCTATGCCGGCCGCATCGAGCTTTACGCCGGCATGGAGATCGACTACCTCGACGAAGACAACCATCCCGCCTCGACCTATTTTCAACAGCTGCCGCTCGATTATCGGATCGGTTCCGTCCACCTGCTCCGGACGCCCGACGGGCGGATCGTGGACATCGACACGAGCGCCGAAGTCTTTGCCCGAAACCTCGAGACCTGTTTCGGCGGCGATTTGCGCTACCTGGTCGAGTCCTATTTCGATAAGCTGGTCCGGATGGTCGAAGCGGGAGGGTTCGATTTCGTGGGCCATGCCGACAAGATGACCTACAACGCACGGCTCTGCCGGAACGATCTTGCGGAACAGACATGGTATAAAGAACGGCTCCGGGCCTATTTCGAGTGTATCGCCGCGCACGGCCGCATGGTCGAGATCAATACGAAGAAATACGGCTCCTACGGTGTATTTTTCCCTCATCGCGATCTTTTCGGCTGGCTGCGCGAGCTGCGTATTCCGGTGACGGTCAATTCGGACGCCCATCGGCCGGAACTGATCGACGACGGCCGTAGCAAGGCGCTGGCCGCCCTGTACGACGCCGGAATTCGGACGGTGATGGAGCTTCGCGGAGGCCGTTGGGTCGAGGCGCCCATCGTCCTGCCGTGAACGGAAGACGGAAAGAAGATGTGCCGGAACGTCTATGAGAATGACATAACCTTAAATCTACGACCATGATACGAAAACCTATCCGTGTTTCCGCTGCCGCCGTGCTTGCGGCCGTCCTGTCCCTGTGGGCAGGCTGCGATTCGGGGAACCGCCCGGAAGCGGAACCTGCACCCCGCATCGTCAATATCATCAATTTCGTCCGGGACATCGAGCCTCGTCCGGTCGGCATTTCGGCGGACGACCTTTACGAAGCGACTTTTCAGGAAGCCGAGCTGCTCAGACAGCACAATCTGCCGGGAACTTTCCTGTTGCAGTACGATGCGGTGATCGATCCGCGTTACCAGCAGCTGATGCAGGAGGGACTGAGCGAGGGATCCGAGATCGGCGCATGGTGGGAAATCACGCAGCCGCACGTCGAAGCGGCCGGCATCGAGTGGCGCGGAATCTATCCGTGGGACTGGCATGCCGATGTCGGATTCGCCTCGGGATATACGCCCGAAGAGCGTGAAAAACTCGTCGATGCCTATATGGCGAAGTTCAAGGAGGTTTTCGGATATTATCCCGCTTCGGTGGGCTCGTGGTTCATCGACGCCCATACGCTGGCCTACATGGCCGACCGGTACGGCATCGTCGCTTCGTGCAACTGTCGCGACCAGATCGGCACGGACGGTTACACGCTCTGGGGCGGTTATTGGAACCAGGCCTATTATCCCAGCCGTCTGAACGCCTATATGCCGGCCCAGAACGCCGAAGGGCAGATTCCCGTACCCGTGTTCCGGATGCTGGGCAGCGACCCGATCAACCAGTACGACAGCGGACTGGGAGAGGCGGTCCAGGGTGTCGAGACGCTCGAACCCGTCTATACGGCGGGCGGAGGATGCCCCCGCTGGGTCGATACGCATTTCCGGACGATAACCGACGGCCCCTGTCTGGCCTTCCAGTATACGCAGGTCGGTCAGGAGAACTCTTTCGCATGGCCCCGTATCGGGCCGGGTCTGGAATATCAGGTCCATGCGGTGGATTCGCTCGTCCGGGCGGGAAAGGCGACCGTGCAGACATTGGCCGAATCGGGCCGCTGGTTCAAAGAACATTTTCCCGTCACTCCGGCCACGGCCGTGACGGCACTGGAAGATCCCAAGGCTGCCGGACGTAAGAGCGTGTGGTTCGACAGCCGTTTCTATCGGGCCAACCTGTTGCAGAACGGACAGAAGTTCGGTTTCCGCGATATCCATCTGTTCGACGAACGGTTCGAGTCCGACTACCTGAGGCGTCCGGGCACATCGACGCAGTGTTTCTATACGACTTTGCCGCTGGTGGACGGGTTCAACTGGAGCACGGCGACCGACACGGCCGGGCTGTATCTGGCTGCGGTCGATGCGCAGGGACGGATCGTTCCCGTGCCGACCGGCGCCCCGGAAGTCTCGGAAACGGCTCCCGGAGAGCTGACCGTATCGGTTCCTGTCCCCGAGGGCGGTCTGCGAGATCGTATTGACGGAAAATGCCGTCCGGATCGGAGTGCCCGAAAATTCGGCCTACCGGTTCGCGTTGAGCGTCGCTCCGGATAAGACGTTGCCGTTCGTCGCAGTCGAGCCGCAGCGGATTTCGGCCCGTTTCAGGGATTTCGATTATCGTGTGGAATGCACGCAGGGCGAAATAGACGGTTCGCAGCCGGGATATATCTGTTTCGTGCCCGACGCGACGGGGCGACTGACGCTGGATATGTCGGTGCGTTGATCCTGTTTTCCGACATCGAGGATGCTTCAGACATATGCGATCCGGCTGTTCGTCGAAACGAACGGCCGGATCGCGTCGTTTTCGGACAGAATACGTTTCGGACCGGTGACGGCATATCCGCACTCGGGGCGGATAGCGATCAGATGTACTGTCAGTCACGATGTTCCGGTCGGATCAGTCTGTTCGGTTTTCGCAGTATCCGTATGTCCGGTCGATGTTCTGAGCATGTCGGGAAGTGTTTTCGTGGAATTAATTTTGCAAAATAGGCCGGATAAATTTTGCGAACAGTTTTTTTTGTCTTATATTTGCATCGCTTTTAAGAAAGAGCGGGGTGTAGCTCAGCCCGGTTAG
>UROX01000142.1 GCA_900549685.1 uncultured Alistipes sp. | reverse complement strand
TTTGGCTGCTGCCGAATTGAATGCCCGTCCGCGCGTACGTCATTATGCCAACCGCCAGGACCCTGCTTCCACATTCGCTCCCCCGAGAAACATCGGCACAGAATACCAAACGCAAAAAAATCCGAAAAAGAAAATCCATCGACGATCTCCCCCCCCTTCCCCCCCTGTGCAAAGACCTAACCCGCGGCACCCGTTTCGCCCTGTCGGAACCCCGTCTCCGGACTCAATGTCCAATACCGACCTGCTATCCGTACGCCAGATCCGTTTTTACGAGAAGAAACGATCCGGCAACGTCTCGTACCGGCAAAACAGGAAAGCCCGGCGGAAGCCATTTCCTTGCGCCTTTTCCACAGACACTTCATTCAGGAGGTGCGTTTCGCCTCGTCGGACGAGAAACCTCGTCGCCCGTTCTTACGATTCGCTCCCCCTCATCCGACGCGGAGATTCTCCGCTCAGGGCAACCGGGAAAAGCGAACAAGACGGGCAAAACGCGACCGTATACTTCAAAGTACCGATAGCAGACTCGTACAGCCGGAGCCGGGCTTTCCGAATGGCTTTTCCCAAGCTCCCCGCGAAAATAAATGGAAGAAACACCCGCGACCTCGATCCATGGTCGCGGAAGACTAAAAGACGGGCAGACACGCCGGTATATCGAAGCATATCGTCCCTATCAAACGAAAACATCCGGCAGAAAGAGAACCGGAAAATCCTCCGGCGACATTTTTCGTTTCAAACCCGACCTTCATACGCCCCTCCCGGCGAACAAGCGCGAACGAATACTGCATCGTGCGGGCCTCCGGGTCGGCGGAGCCCAGGAATCGTCTCCCGGCAAAAACAACGGCGGCGGACACGATTCGAACCGTGCCCGCCGCCGATACCGTTCGGTCGATCAGCAGCCGCAACCGCAACCGCCGTGCTGGTGGTCGCCGCAGCCGTCGCCGCATTCGCCTCCTTCGCCGCAGCCGCAATCGCAACCGCAGCCGCCGGCATGGTGTCCCATCATCATGTCTTCGGGCGTAGCTTCGCGCACTTCGACGATCTTACCCGTAAAATCGAGCGCCTTGCCGGCCATCGGATGGTTGAAATCCATCGTCACGGAAGCGTCTTTGACCTCCTTGACGACGCCGACCAGCCGGTTGCCCTGGTTGTCGCTCATGGGAAGCTGGTTGCCGACCTCCAGCAGTCCGTCCTCGATCTTGCCGTCGATCATAAAGACCTCTTTGGGAAGTTCCACGATGGCATCGGGCGTCAGTTCGCCGTAGGCCTCCGGGGCTTCGAGCCGGAAGGCGAACTCGTCGCCCGCCTGTTTGCCTTCGAGTTTCGCCTCGAAGGCGGGCAGCATCAACCCGGCTCCATATACGAATTGCAGCGGGCGTTCGGCCGTTACCGTTTCGACGGTCTCGCCGTCCACTTTCAGTTCATAGCTCAACGCTACGAATGTCTTTTCTCCTATTTTCATTTTTATCGAGTATAAATTGTCCGTCCGGATCGCCTCGGAAACCCGAGACGGACAAAAGTAAACAATCTTTGCGGTCATTCCAATCCGCCTGACACAAACAAGCGACCATACCTCTCCGGAAATCGCAGGATTTCAGGATTTCTTTCCGCCGGAAGCAGGCCCCGGAAAGCCGGTCCGATGTCGCAGGCGACAAGATCGGCCCGGCCAACCGACATTCCCGAACGACGGTACGAAAAGCACAGATCGTCGCCGAACATCGTCGCAAGGACAAGAACCCGGCCAATCCTCTCTCCCGACCGACACCGGAACGACGCGACGTTTCACGCTCGCCCATGCCCGGCCGAAAACGGGAAACGCAAAGTCACAGGAAATCAATCCTCGGACAGACTGCCGCTCGTACAACAGAGGTTCCGGTCGCCGTATCCTCCGTCGATCTTGGTCACGTAGGGGAAGAACTTATTCTCCCGCACCCAGCGGAGCGGGAACACGGCTTTCTCCCGTCCGTAGGGATGGGTCCAGTCGTCGGCACAGGCCTCGCCGGCAGTGTGCGGCGCCATCGTCACGACATTGTCTTTCGGATCAGCCTGTCCATCGCGGATCTCCTCGCACTCGCGTTTGATCTGCACAAGGGCCTGCATGAAGCGGTCCAGCTCGGCCTTGGGTTCGCTCTCGGTCGGTTCGACCATCAGCGTCTCGTGTACCGGGAACGACAGCGTCGGCGCATGGAAACCGTAGTCCATCAGACGGCGTGCGATGTCGGCGCATTCCACACCGAACTCCTTGCGGAAATGACGCAGGTCGAGAATCATCTCGTGTCCCACGCGTCCCGTCTCGCCGGTATAGACCACGTCGAACTCGCCCCGGAGAGCCGAAGCCATGTAATTGGCATTGACGATGGCCATCTCCGTAGCCCGCCGCAGTCCGCTCTCGCCCAGCATTTTGATATAGCCGTAGGTGATGGGCAGGATCGACGCGCTGCCGAACGGCGCGGCGGCCACCGAAGTGATGCCGCGCTCGCCTCCCGTCTTGACGATCGAATGGCCCGGCAGGAACTCGGCCAGATGGGCGGCCACGCAGATCGGACCTACGCCAGGTCCACCACCGCCGTGCGGTATGGCGAACGTTTTGTGCAGGTTCAGGTGGCAGACGTCGGCGCCGATATATCCCGGATTGGTCAGGCCCACCTGCGCGTTCATGTTCGCACCGTCCATATAGACCTGTCCGCCGTTGTCGTGAACGATATCCACGATCTCGCGGATACGGCTTTCGAAGACGCCGTGCGTGGAAGGATAGGTCACCATGATACAGCACAGCTCGCTGGCATGCTGTTCGGCCTTGGCCCGCAGGTCATCGATATCGATGTTTCCGCGTTCGTCGCAGGCCACCGTCACCGTCTTCATGCCGGCCATGGCGGCCGAAGCGGGGTTGGTGCCGTGTGCCGAAGCAGGAATCAGCGCAACGTTGCGGTAGCCCTGTCCCCGGCTCTGGTAGTAGGCCCGGATCACCATGAGGCCCGAATATTCGCCCGTGGCGCCCGAATTGGGCTGGAGCGATACGGCGGCGAATCCCGTGATTGCGGCCAGATCGGCCGACAGCTCGTCGATCATCTCCATATATCCTTCGGCCTGATCGGCCGGAACGAACGGATGGATGTCGGCGAATTCCGTAAGGCTCAACGGCATCATCGTAACGGCCGGATTGAGCTTCATCGTACACGAACCGAGCGAGATCATGCTGTCGGCCAGCGAGATGTCGCGGTGTTCGAGTTTTTTGATATAGCGCATCAGATCGGTCTCGCTGCGGTATTTCCGGAAAACGGACTCGGTCAGGTAAGGCGTGCGGCGCCGCAGGCTGGCGGGCAGATCGTCGTCCTGCCCGTCTATTTTCTTGAGTACGGGCGCCTTCTTGCCGGCCGCACGGGAGAAGATACCGATCACAGCGTTCGCCTCGTCCGTCGTGGAAAGCTCGTCGAAAGCGATCCGCACCCGGTTTTCGTCCGCATAGTAGAAGTTGATCTGCTGTTCGAGCGCCAGCGCACGGATTTTTTCCGCATCGGCGGTCACCTCGATCGTATCGAAGAAATTTTTCGTCGCCAGTCCGTACCCCAGTTTTTCCAACGCGGAGGCCACGGCTACGGCATGGCCGTGCGCATTGAGAGCGATGCGGCGGATGCCTTCGGCACCGTGATAGACGGCGAAGAAACCGGCCATCGAGGCCAGCAGGGCCTGGGCCGTACAGATATTGGACGTCGCCCGTTCGCGCTTGATGTGCTGTTCGCGCATCTGGAGCGCCATGCGCAACGCCTTGTTGCCCAGCCGATCGACCGATACGCCGATAATGCGGCCCGGCATGTGGCGCTTGTAGGCGTCCTTGGTGGCCAGATAGGCGGCATGGGGTCCGCCGAAGCCCATCGGGATACCGAAACGCTGGGTCGAACCCACGACGATGTCGGCCCCCCACTCGCCGGGCGGCACGAGCAGCGCCAGAGCGAGTATGTCGGCGGCGGCCGTCACCAGTACGCCCCGACTATGGGCGGCAGCGGCGAAATCGTCGTAATCGCGCACCTCGCCGTCGGCGGCGGGATACTGCACGAGCGCTCCGAATTCCCGGCCCGAGAACTCGTAGGCGGCGAAATCGTCGCAGATGATCTCGATACCGAACGGTTCGCTGCGCGTCAGCAGCAGGTCGAGCGTCTGCGGGAAAATATTCTCATCGACGAACAGCACATTGCGTCCTTCGCGCACCGCCTCCCTCGAACGCAGAGCGAACATCATCAGCATGGCTTCGGCCGCAGCCGTCGCCTCGTCCAGCAGCGAGCAGTTGCTCACCTCCATGCCCGTCATCGAAACGACGGCCGTCTGGAAATTGAGCAGCGCCTCGAGACGTCCCTGCGAGATTTCGGCCTGATAGGGCGTATAAGACGTATACCAGGCCGGATTCTCGAACACGTTGCGCAGAATGGCGGCAGGCGTCGCCGTACCGTAATAGCCCATTCCGATCAGACTGCGGTACAGTTTGTTCTTCCGTCCGATCTGCCGGATGCGGACGGCGAATTCGTGTTCGCTCATTCCTTCTTTCGGAAGGGCGAGCGGCTTTTTGAGCCGGATGGCGGCAGGTACGACCTGAGCGATCAATTCATCCACGCTCTCCGTTCCGATCACGGAAAGCATCTGCGCGAGGTCGCCCTCGCCGGGACCCACATGGCGTTCGATAAATTTATCTTGAGACATACGTTTTGATTTTTATAAAGACAAAGGTAACTATTTAATCGTGGAATAGAAACCTTCGATAACAAAACGGCCGTCCTTCGAAGAAAAAAGTTACATTCCGTCAATATTCGAAACAACTGCCGCCGACGAACTCGCGCAGGATGGAAGTCGGGGGAATCTCCTTCCCGTCCAACGGCACGAAATGGTCGAGGAACTTGAGCAGACGCCGGGCCTCACCGAATTCGGGCAGCGTATCGGGCACCTCCCGGAGCAGCGGCCAGGCATAGTCCTTGAGCACGGCCAGCTCGTAGAACAGCGACGAGTTGAACATCACGTCGGCCTGTTCCTGATTGGGAAAGATGTGCCTGTCCTCGCCCCGGCGCACGCTCTCCCAGCGACGCAGCGTATCGACGGCATTGCTGCCGCGCGTGCGGTAATCGCGCACGATGCGGCGGATCAGCCGGTTGTCGGTCGTGGCGATCCGGTTGAGGTCGTCCATCGCGATCGACGTGAGGGCCGAAACGTAGATCTTGAACTTCATCTTCGGATCGATATGCGGCGTGAGATTGGGGTTCAGGCCGTGGATGCCTTCGACGATCAGCACCGAACGATCCGTCATACGGAGTTTGCGTCCGACATACTCGCGCTCGCCGGTGATGAAATTGTAGCGCGGAATCTCCGCCTCCTCGCCCCGGAGCAGCCGGGAAAGGTCGTCGTTGAAAGCGGGCACATCGACGGCTTCGAGCGCTTCGTAGTCGTAATCACCCTTCTCGTCCCGGGGCGTCTGTTCGCGGTTCACGAAATAGTCGTCCAGCGAAATCAGCACGGGGTCCATTCCCAGAATGGAGAGCTGGATACCCAGCCGTTTGGCGAAAGTCGTCTTGCCGCTGGACGACGGTCCGGAAATGAGCACGATCTTCGCCCCGCCCTCGGCATGCCGGTCGAAAATCCGGTCGGCGATGCGGCCGAGGCTTTTCTCGTGCAACGCCTCGGCGATCCGGATCAGGTCGCCGCCCTTGCCATCGAGAATCCGAGTATTGAGCGACCCGATATAAGCCACGCCGATAACGTCCACCCAGCGCGTGAATTCGTTGAACACCTCGAACATCTTGTCCTGCGGGACCAGTTTTTCGATACGCGTCGGATCGGTCCGCACGGGAACGGCCACCCGAAACCCTTTGTAATACTTATGCAGATCGAAACCGCCGAGATAGCCTGTGGAAACGGCCAGCGATCCGTAGAAATACCCCACCAGATCGGCCATGCGATACACGGTCACATAAAGATGCGGACGGGTCCTGAGCAACGAAATCTTGGCGTTGAGTCCCAGCTGCTCGTACATCGTCTCGGCCTCTTCGGAGCGCACTTTCTGCCGCACGATGGGAATATCGCAGGCGATGATCTCCCGCATGCGCTCGCCGATCCGGGCGATTTCGGTCTCGGGCATATCCTCCATTTCCTCGATCTCGCAGTAGAACCCTTTGGCCACGGAATGTTTGATATGGAGCTTCCGGCCGGGGAAAAGATCGGCAACGGCTTTGTGCAGCACGAAGAACAGCGTCCGCTGATAGACGCGCATGCCCTCGAAATGGGTGATGTCGATATAGCGGAGCGTTACGGGCGAGTAGATCGTGAAGTCGAGTTCCTTGAGCCGGTTATTGACATACGCGGCCAGAAACGGCTGACCGCTCTCGGTTTTGAGCGACAGGATCTCGATCACCTCGAGCAGGGTCGTGCCCCGATTGACGAACAGGCTGCGGCCCGTATTTTCACAGTAAATTTTTACGGTATCGGACATAAAAAAACGATTTTGGAATGAATGCGATGCGTCCGTTTTCCCGTCGGGCGGCACGGACGATCCGGAAGGAAAGATACAGCATTCGGACCAATATTCAAAAAGTCACCGCCAATCGCACCTAAAACACCGACATCTTTGCCAATAGCGAATTATTTGATTACCTTTGCGGTGCTTT
>UROX01000141.1 GCA_900549685.1 uncultured Alistipes sp. | reverse complement strand
AAGAACCTCATTATACCGAAAATGATCCAGAGGACAGCCATAGAAAACATAGCAGCCAAGCAGCGCAGAATGCTCGCCGACCAAACGACAGGACATCCCCGCGAAATTATGAATTCGATGCCTTATCTCACCGACCGAGTCCTGCTTATCGGCGGCATGCGCGGCTGCGGTCGCACCGCCCTGCTCACCCGGATGTTACAGAACGAATATCCCGAAGCATGGTACACCGATTTCGGCGATCCGCGGCTGGCAGGCTTCGATGCGGGCGATTTCGTAAAATTCGACCGCATTCTGAACGACTCGGGCAAAGGCATTCTGCTGCTGAACCGGATCGACAACACAGTCGGATGGATCGACTATTGCCGGCAAAAAATCGAACAGGGGGTCAAAATCGTCGCAACGGTCTCGCTCGGCACGCTGCTCGGAATCGAACGGCAGATGCGCGAGAACCCGGGCGAGCGGACGAACGCACTTTTCACCACTCGCAGACTGGAACCTTTTTCCTACAACGAATTTCTGGACTTCACCCACAAAAAAGGCAGCCTCCAGGCCGTAAACGATTACATGTCGCGAGGTTGTTTTCCCGGCATTCTGAAAAAACACACGCCCTCGGCGCTGCACGAACTTTATGACGAGATCGTCACCCGCGATGTCATCGTCGCCGGCGGCGTACGCGACCGCAGTACGCTGCAACGTGTCGCCCTGAGGCTCATCGCCTCGAGCGGGACATTCGTGACGGCCAACAAACTGAGAGAACAGCTGAAAATAAAAGCCGTCAGCACAGCCGCCGAACACATGGCGCTCACGGAACAGGCCGGACTCGTGAGCTTCGTATCAGTATACAGCGACAATCCGGCCCGCCAGGCGATCAATCCCCGCAAGGTCTACGCCTGCGACACGGCCCTGATGGGCGCCCTTTCGCATGAAGATGCGCCCGATCGCGAACGGACGTTCGAGACACTGATCTTCAACCATCTGCGCAGAAACAACAGGTCGATCCACTACACCGGCGGAGCGGGAGGCTGCGACTTCGTCGCTACGGACGAAGACGGCACGGTGCGCTGCATACAGACCTGTTACGAAGACGATCCCGACCGGATGGAGACCAAGAAAGAGGGCCTCGTCCATGCGCTTCGGGAAACGGGTGCGAAAAGCGGTACGATCGTCACGGCCGACCTCTCGGACCGCATCGCGATCGACGGCTACGAAATCGAGATCACCGACGCAGACGCATTCCTGAGCGACGTCCGTTGAGCGCCCTGCAAATTCCACGGCAGCACGGCTTCTTCTCGGAACGGATATCCGACGACGGTATGAGAACGACACGGCCCGAACGCAAACCGGCACCGAATCTCCCGGATACTCTCCGACGGACAGAACACCTATCCACATTCCTCCGCACGATGCACCGCATTTCGACACGCGCTTTCCCATCGGATAGGCCGGAGCGAATGTTCCGGCACCGGTATTGCACGTTTTCCAGCAACCGAATGCCCCATTCACAGAACGAGTGCAGCCTGTGCACAGCCTCTGCGAACCGATCCCAACAAGTCCGGGAGACAGGATCTTTCGCAAAGAGAGGCGAGTATACATCGCCCCCGGCACCTTGTCTGCATCGGAAAAATCCGTAATCTCCCGAGCACGCGACCGCGACGAAGAAAATCCCGCAGACACAGACAGGGAAGTTTCTTTTGCGGTCGGCGAGCCGTGCTGTCCGATTTTTTGATATTTTAGTCTCCCGAAACAGCAAATGAACGAAATGAACGCATCCGAACGCATCGCCGCCCTCAAGGAAAAAGTAGCCCTGTTGCCCGAGTCGCCAGGCGTTTACCAGTTTCTCGGATCGGACGGACGGGTGATCTATGTGGGCAAGGCGAAAAATCTCCGTCGGAGGGTTTACTCCTACTTCACGTCGAAAGCCAACGAAAGCCCCAAAGTGAGGGTGATGGTCACGAAGATAGCCGACCTTCGGCACACGGTCGTCGCTACGGAGAACGAAGCGTTTCTGCTGGAGAACAACATGATAAAGAACCTCCAGCCCCGCTACAACATCCTGCTCAAGGACGACAAGACCTATCCATGGATCGCCATCCGCAACGAGGCGTTCCCGCGCGTGCTCTCGACGCGCAAGCGCGAGCGCGACGGCTCGCAGTATTTCGGTCCCTACGCCTCGGTCTACGTCCAGAAGACGGTGCTGGAACTGGTGCATGGCATCTACGCCCTGAGGACCTGCTCGCTGAATCTTTCGCCCGAAGCCATCGCCCGCGGCCGCTACAACGTTTGTCTGGAATACCATATCGGCAACTGCAAAGGCCCGTGCGTCGGATTGCAATCCGAAGAGAGCTACCGCGAAAGCATCGGTATGGTCGCGACGCTGCTCAAGGGCGACACGCGGAGCACGACGAACTACCTGAAAGAAAAAATGACCGAAGCCGCCGCGGCTCTGCGGTTCGAGGAAGCCGCCGCCTGGAAAAAGAAAATGGAAATCCTCTCCGGTTACCAGAGCAAATCGGTCGTCGTGAGCAACACGCTCTCCGACCTCGACGTATTCTCGCTGGTCGCCGACGAGGACGCCGCGTTCTGCAACTTCATGCGCATCGCCGACGGCGCCGTGGTCAATTCGTTCACGGTCGAACTGAAACCCGGTCTCGAGGACTCGCCGCGGGACATCCTGACCTACGCAATCGGAACGATTTCCGAAAAGCTCTCGGGCCGTCTCTCGCGCGAGGCGGTCGTTCCGCTGCTGCCCGCACCGGGCGTGTTCGAGGGAACCGTATTCACCGTACCCCAACGCGGCGACAAGCTGAGGCTGCTGGAACTCTCCGAACGCAACGGCAGGGTATACCGGCTCGAAAAGCTCAAACAGATCGAAATCAAGGATCCGGCCCGCCACACCGACCGGGTGATGGCCACGCTGCAGAAAGAACTCCACCTGAACGTCGCGCCGCGCCACATCGAATGCTTCGACAACTCGAACCTTCAGGGCACCAATCCCGTGGCCTCGTGCGTCGTCTTCCGCGACGGCAAACCCTCGCGCAAGGAATACCGCCATTTCAACATCAAAACCGTCGTGGGCGCCAACGACTTCGCCTCCATGCGCGAAATCGTCGGCAGACGCTACTCCCGCCTGCTGGCCGAGAACGCGGAGCTGCCCCAGCTGATCGTCGTGGACGGCGGCAAGGGACAGCTCAGTTTCGCCTACGGCATTCTCCGGGAGCTGGGACTGGAGCACCGGATCGCCATCGTGGGGCTGGCCAAACGCATCGAGGAAGTCTATTTCCCGCACGACCCGATGCCCTACTACCTGGACCGCAACAGCGAGGCGCTGAAAGTGCTGATGCACATCCGCGACGAAGCACACCGCTTCGGCATCACGTTCCACCGCAAGAAACGCTCGCTGGCCTTCATCCGAAGCGAACTCGAAAGCATCCCCTCGCTCGGCGACCGATCGATCGACAAACTGCTCAAGCGCTACCGCACGATCTCCAACATCCGCAAAGCCCCCGAAGAGGAACTCGCCGAAACAATCGGCCGGCAACGCGCCCGCGAAGTGATCCGTTATTTCGCCGCCGGACAATCCTCCGCAGAACCCGAACAGACCTCCGGCATCCCGCTCGACACGACCGCCGGGCCGTCCGACGCTCCGGACCGACCGGCACAGGAGACGGACGACATCTCGGCCGCTTCCCGGAAATAAGCTCAGGACGGACTCCGCTCCGATTTGGGATTCCCGTGAAAAAAAGGCATATTTGCGGAAACCGGACACACCCGGCTCCGCTCCTGCAGGCAACCGAGCCGGCCGTATCCCCGTTCCGGGAAACGACGCGATGCGGCCGAGCGTTCCGCCGCATTCCGCCGGGATCGGAGAATCCGACGCAAACACTAACTCTCGACACTATGAAAAACGTTATCGGAATGGGCAATGCCCTGACGGACATCCTCATCCGACTGGAGACCGACGAAATCATCGACACCTTCGATCTGAAGCGGGGCGGCATGCACCTCGTGGATACCGACCTGCAACACCGCATAGCGACCCGCGCTTCGGCCATGCCCCGGACGCTTTCGCTCGGAGGTTCGGCCTCGAACACGATCCGGGCCATGGCCCGTCTGGGAACAGAGGTCGGATACATCGGCAAGGTAGGCCGCGACGAAACCGGCGACTTTTTCGAGCAGGCAATGAAAGAACAGGGCATCGACCCGCACATTTTCCGGAGCGACCGGCCTTCGGGCCGCTGTATCTCGCTGGTGTCGGCCGACGGCGAACGCACGATGTGCACCTCATTGGGTGCCGCGCTCGAAATGAAGCGGGACGAAATCGACGCCCGCATCCTCGACGGCTACGACTGTCTCTATATCGAAGGCTATCTGGTGCAGGATCACGAACTGATCGCCCATGCCGTCCGCACAGCCAAATCCCTCGGCATGAAGGTAGCACTCGATCTGGCCAGCTTCAACGTGGTCGAGGAGAATCTCGATTTCTTGCAAGGACTGACGGACGAGTGCGTGGACATTCTCTTCGCCAACGAACAGGAGGCGCAGGCCTTCACCGGTTCGTCGGATCCGCTCGAAGCACTCGACCGGATCGCCCGACGCTGCGAACTGGCCGTGGTGAAAGTCGGCACGCAGGGCGCCTACATCCGATACGAAGGACAGACCGAGCACGTCGGCATTCTGGCCGAAGCCCGCAGGATCGACACGACCGGCGCCGGCGACTTCTACGCCGCTGGATTCCTCTCCGGGCTTTGCAAAGGACTCTCGATGAAACAATGCGGCACAATCGGCGCCATCGCCGCCGGCAGGGTGATCGAAGTGACAGGCACGACATTCCCGGAAACAGTCTGGCAGGAAATCGACCGGATGGTCGCCGAAGTGGAACGGGGCGAAAGACTGCTCTGATCGCCGGACCGGCCTATATGTGAAACCGACCGATCCGGTCCGACGGGAAAATTCTCGTCGGCCGGATCGGTCGTCGTTTGATTTTTCAAACCCGACCGCAGGATTTCATGCCCACAGGCCGCATTTTCGGATCGATTCCCTCCCTAACGGAGTCTTTAAAGACACCGCGAAAATCGCCTCTCACCTTAACAATCGAGCAAAAAACAGATACCATTTCCCCCTGTCGTTTTTTCGACCGCGTCCCGCTCGGACCGATAACAGTTCCCGCGGCAGAACCGTATTCGCGCTTCCGCTTCGGACGGCGACGCGAATCCGGTACGGCCCGTAGAGGCACTGGGATTCGGAAGTCTTGTAAATCGATGGAGTCACTTGATTTTATCCACGTCCGGATTTCCGACAGCATACGCTGAGATTTTTGCAGGTTCGGACAACACGGAAAAAATCTAACGCGAGCGGAAGTCGCAACCCCAAAACAAGGCGGAAGGAAGTCGGAACACGTCCCCTGCCGCGACGAAACAACTGTCATTCGGAGACGGTCTTAGGACCGAAACGATACCATCGCCGACAGGCTCCCGTCACGTCGCTTTTCGTCTACGGAGAGGCTTTTCGCAACGCACCGGCCGGCGCAGACACGTACCGGAACATGTTTCCCTCGAGAAATGCAGGAAAGACCTCGACCCGCCCCGCATCCGCGCAACGACAAAATCCGCCGCATGGCTCTGTTTTCCTTTTCCCCGAATCCGAACAGGCGGATCCGGAAGCGCAGAGCTGGCCTGCCAAGCGAACAGACGCACCGCATTCCGGAAACAGACGCATCGGCGAAACGCCCGATCCGGGATCGGGCGCGCGGCCCTTATAATATTCGGGGCGACGGCATATCTTGAAAGCACAGAGACTGTATGCTCCCATCCTGCATACATGTTCCGATATACCGAAGTTCCCTATAATTTTTCTGATCCGACCGCTGTACCCCTCGGTCACAGGCCACATTTCCAAGTCGGTCCCCCACAAAAACGGGACAAGGTTCTGCCCGAAAAGCGGGAAAGGCCAAGACAAAGGCCGTTTCATTCGAAGCATATAATCGAGGAAAACGCCTATTCCGGTCCGACGGACGAGGCCGGAACCGAAAAGATCGCTATTTTTACATCGGCAATCATATATTTCGACAGACCGGTTTCGGTCGCGATCCCCGCTCCTACTCCGGGATCCGCAGCCATGGATTCCGTACCCAGACCCTCCCCCGTCCTCCGGTTCGAGCGACGGTTAGGATCGCAGTCCGGGAAGCGAGACGACGGCAAAGGCAGGGATCCCGAAAGTATATGATCGCTTTATATCCCCGACGGAGCGGTTCTGTCGGTCCTCATATTCTCAAACTCGCATCGGACATGGAAGGATTGCTCGACCTCGGTTATATCGGATTATTCATCGGCTCGTTCATCGCGGCGACGGTGGTTCCGTTCAGTTCCGACGTATTGCTGCTCGGCATGCTGGCCGCAGGAGGCGACGTCTGTCTGAGCGTATCGGTCGCCACGCTGGGCAACTGGGCGGGCGGCCTGACCTCTTACTGGCTGGGATGGATCGGCAAATGGGAGTGGATCGAAAAATACCTGCGGGTCGAACACGCCACCCTCGTGCGGCACAAAGACAAGGTAGACCGCTTCGGAGCCTTGCTCGCCCTGCTGACCTGGCTGCCCTTCATCGGCGATGTATTCGCCATCGCCCTCGGCTTTTACAAAGTCGATTTCAAGAAATCGGCCGTTCTGATGCTGATCGGCAAAGGCGCCCGATTCGTCCGCTGGGCTTTGCTGTTCGTCTGGGGGAAACAATATTGG
>UROX01000140.1 GCA_900549685.1 uncultured Alistipes sp. | reverse complement strand
GATGGAATGCTTTAAGGCATTCTGTCCATAGCTTGTCCTGAATTTCATCCTTCCAAGCAGCTTTACCAGTTCCGGATGAATTCCGTGGATACCAACTTCGAGACAGGCAGCTTCGCCCTCTTCCCGCATATTGTTTTCCACTTCTCTCCGTGCTTTTTCTACCATTTCCTCGATTCTGGCCGGATGGATCCGTCCGTCCACAATCAAACGCTCCAATGCGATTCTTGCTACTTCCCTGCGGATGGGGTCAAACCCGGATAAAACAACCGCTTCGGGAGTATCGTCGATGATCAATTCCACACCTGTCAGTGTTTCCAGAGTACGGATATTCCGTCCCTCTCGTCGGCAAGAGCGATATGCGCTTCGTCCGATTCGCAATTCGTTCCCATCGATATATTTTCGTATATTTGCCATATAACCCAATCCGATTTTCTGTTTATGAAACGCTCTCTTTTCGGCGGCCCGTTCGTCGCCATGCTCGCCGCTTTTATCGTCTCTGCCATGTTGTCCGGCTGTAGTCCGACCGTCGCGCCCGATTTCACCGCATGCGATTCGTTCGTCCGGGCACGCCCCGTATGGGCCGAAGGACGCGAGACGGAGAAGAATCTCACGCTATCGTTCCGCGAAGTGATCGACGCACGCGACGTGCGACAGGCGGCAATCCGCATCGCAGCCTCGACAGACTATCGTCTGCGTGTGAACGGAGAGTTCGTGGGACACGGACCGTGCGTCGCCGCGCATGGCTTCTTCCGCGTGGATTGCTACGACTTGAAACCTTATATGCGGCAGGGGCGTAACGTGGTGGCCATAGAGGTGGCCGGTTACAACGAACCGAGCTATTACCTGCTCGACCAGCCGTCGTTTCTGCAGGCCGAGGTGGAAATCGACGGTGAGTGTACGGCCGCCACGGGCAGCGAATTCACGGCTTACGAATTGAAGCAACGCAAGGCCGACGTGCCGCGTTTCAGCATCCAGCGTCCGTTTACGGAACACTACATCATCGGCCCGACATTCGACGAGTGGGCCGCGAATGCCGACTGGCAGTCGGACGAAGCGGTCGCACTGGCCGTACAGCCCGAGAAGGCTCTGCTGCCGCGCCGTGTGGCGTATCCCGATTACCGGGTGCACGATGCTGTGGCCCGGGGCGACGGAATATACAAATTCGAGTGCAACAGCAGCGGTTTTCTGGGTTTGCATGTCAGGGTTTCGGAGCCGACGCGTCTGCGAGTATCGTTCGACGAACTTTTGGGTGCCGACGGCCATGTACATCTCGAACGTCTGGGGTGTCGGGCATACGTGATATACGATTTGCAGGAGGGCGAGTATGTGTTGGAAAGTTTCGAACCGTACACCATGCAATTCGCGGAAGTCGCGGTGGAGAGCGGAAAATGCGATGTAGACCGCGTCTACATGCGCGATTACTGCAATGCGGACGTCCGCCGCGGGACATTCTCGTCGGATAACGCCGATCTCGACCGCCTGTTCGAGACGGCCAAGGAAACGCATCGGCAGAGTTCGCTGGACATCTTCATGGACACTCCGTCGCGCGAACGTGCCGGATGGTTGTGCGACAGTTATTTTTCGGCACGCGTAGCGTTCGACCTGTCGGGACATACCAGGCTGGAGAAGAACTTTATCGAAAACTTTCTCCTTCCCGAACGGTTCGAGGACATCGACGAAGGCATGCTTCCGATGTGTTATCCGAGCGATCACAGAGACCATAATTATATTCCCAACTGGGCCATGTGGTTCGTCATCGAGCTGGAGGAGTATCTCGCACGCAGCGGCGACCGCGAGACGATAGACCGTGCCCGCGGGCGTGTTTACGATCTGATCGATTACTTCGAACCCTACCTGAACGAAGACGGATTGCTGGAGAAACTCGACAAATGGGTCTTCATCGAATGGTCGGCAGCCAATGATTACGTACAGGACGTAAACTACCCGTCGAACATGCTTTATGCCGGAATGCTGGATGTCGTGGCACGCCTTTACGGCGACGAGGCGCTGGCCGGGCAGGCCGCACGCATGCGCGATGTGATCCGCGAGCAGGCCTACGACGGCCGTTTCTTCTGCGACAATGCGGTCCGCTCCGGAGACGGGAAGCTGGTGCGTACCGCAAATCATACGGAGGTGTGCCAGTATTATGCGTTCTTTTTCGGGGTAGCCTCGCCAGAAAGCTATCCCGAACTGTGGGCGCGTCTCCGCGACGAGTTCGGTCCCGCCCGCAAGCAGAACAACGCTTACCCCGACGTGGCCTTTGCCAATGCGTTCATCGGCAATTATCTGCGACTGGAACTGCTGTCGCGCGAAAGGCTTTCGCGACAGATACTCGAGGAATCGATCGCGGAATACCTCGTCATGGCCGACATGACGGGGACGCTGTGGGAGAACCTGCCCAGCGCGGTACACAGTCTGGCCAGCTGCAACCACGGTTTTGCGGCACATATCGTGCGTGTGCTTTATCGCGATGTACTGGGCGTATACGAGGTTTCGCCCCAGGAGAAACGGGTTACGTTGCGTTTCACCGACTGCGGGCTGCACCGGTGCAAAGGATCGATACCTGTCGGCAGCGAGTCCATCGATATGGAGTGGACCCGACGGAACGACACGCTCGACTGCAAGCTGTCGCTGCCCGAGGGATACACCTACGACCTGCTGCCGGTATCGGGATTCGCGGTCGATATGACGGTACGATAAGCGTTCGGTTATGAGTACGATACTCATTATACTGGCTGTCGTCTGTCTTCTGGCGGGAATCGCGGGCTGCATCGTTCCCGTGCTGCCCGGACCTCCGCTGGGCTACGCGGCCCTGTGGCTGATGAAATGGAGCGGAGCGGCCGATTTCGACGGCCGGTTTCTGTTGATCTGGGGCATCGTGACGCTGGCGGTCACGGCGGCGGATTACCTGTTGCCCGCATGGCTGTCCAAAAGGTTCGGAGGATCGAAGTATGCCGTGACGGGATCGTTGGTCGGTCTGCTTGCAGGAATGATCTTCTTCCCGCCGGTCGGTCCGGTAGCCGGAGCCTTTATCGGTGCGTTCGTGGGCGAGATGCTCTACGACAGTTCGGACGCGGGCAAAGCGTTCAAGGCGGCCTGCGGCGCATTCGTCGCCTTCCTACTCGGCACGGGACTCAAGCTGGGCGTCTGCCTGGCGATGGCGTTCTATGTCGTGAGAGCCTTTTTCGTCTGAGGATCGTACGACGAAGGTCTTTCTCCTCGGGGAGTCCGGCCGCACGCACCGGGATCTTCGTCCCGCAGGACCTGCGAGTCGAGCCGGGCTGCCTCCGCCCAGTTCAGTATTCGAAAAAAGGAAGCGTATCGACCACCCGCATGTTCAGCCCGGCCAGAGTCTTCACCGCCCGGTTGTAATACATAGGACATTCGAGCACGGCATGATCGTGGGCATCCATGCCGATAATGGCCGTACAGCCTTCGTCGGAGGCGATTTGCCAGAAACCGGGATGGGGCACGCCCTGCCAGCCGCGTTTCTCGTCGGAGGCGATCATCGAAACGTTATATTCCAGCGGAATGCGGAGCCGCGCGGCCGTCCGGCATATCCGTCGGCTCGCCCGCTCGCAATGCCGGTCGAAAGGCGCATAGCTCCGCATGAACAGGTCGGGATGGGCCAGATAGGCGAAAAGTCCCGTTTCCATGCCTTCGATGGCGCTTTCGGTATACCGCTCCAGCATTTCGGGCGAACGGGTTTCGTGGCCGAAATAGGGAGAGTGCTCGTCGGAACGGTAGTAATGATTGCCGAAGATTACGTAATCGAGCCGGCAACGACGGATCGTCTCCCTCAGCCACGGCATGTACGCACCGAAATATTCGCATTCCAGCCCCACGCGGAGGCGGATCCGATCCCGGTATTTTTCGCCCAGCGCCCGAATGTCGGCCACATAGCCGTCCAGCTCGTCGGGTGTCATCCGGATGGAGGACACAAAGCCCGAAGCGTACGGCCACGGCGTGTGGTCGGAAAATCCCAATTCGCAGAAACCGCCCCGCAAGGCGCTCTGCACATAGTCTTCATCGGCACCCACGGCGTGACCGCAACGGGCCGTATGGGTATGGAAATTGGTTTTTCGCATCGTTCCGTTCCGGACCTCCGGAGAGAGGAACGCTCCGGAAATCCACGACAAAATTAATTTCTTTATCTTTGCATCGCAACGGTCCGGTCCCGGACCACCCGAAATCGCACAATGATAAAAGCCATTTTTTTCGATATAGACGGCACGCTCGTCAGTTTCCGGACTCACAGCGTTCCGCAGTCGGCCCTCGACGCACTGGAAGCCGTGCGCCGGCGGGGTATCCGCCTGTTTATCGCCACGGGGCGCCATTACAGCGACCTGAACAACATTGGATCGCTGTCGTTCGACGCCTATGTGACGCTCAACGGACAGTACTGCTACGACGACCGGGGTGTCATCTACAAGAATTGCATCCGTCGGGAAGACATCGCCGCCGTCGTGTCGCGCATCGAGCGCGAACCGTTCGCCTGCATGTTTATCGAGGAACACCGGATGTATATGAACCTCATGGACGACCGGGCGCGCGAGGCCCAGCGGCTCATCAATTTTCCCGATCCCGACATCCGACCGGCCCGTACGGCACTCGATGCCGATATTTACCAGCTGATGCCGTTCGTCGGCCGGGAACACGGCAATGCGCTGATGCGGGACCTGCATTACAGCCGCTCGACCCGCTGGACCCCCATCTTTATGGACGTGGTTCCGGAGGGAGGCAGCAAGAAAGTGGGCATCGACGCCGTACTGAAAGCCTACGGTATCGACCGGGGCGAGACGATGGCCTTCGGCGACGGACAGAACGATATCGAGATGCTGCGCCACGCAGGCATCGGCGTCGCGATGGGCAATGCCGCCGAAGAGGTACGGGAAGCGGCCGATTACGTGACGGCCGCCATCGACGACGACGGAATCAGCCTCGCACTGCGACATTTCGGTCTTATCTGAGAAACGGCCGGTCCGCAAGAGAACGGCCGTTCTCGACGAATGTCCGACATGGCTTCCGGGGCGGCCGGTCCCGGATTTGGCCGGAAATTCTCGAATCCGGATGCCATGGCTGCAAGGGGCCGTCCCGCGATCGGATCGGTGGTACTCGCTGCTGCGGTCCGGTCTTGCGGCAAAATCCGGCCGGGCCGATGGCTGGGCGCAGTTCGCGGCCGGGGTTCGGATTCGCCGGTATGTCCATGTACGGAAAGCGTGTCGGTCGGCAGGACTGCCGGTTCGTAAAATATCCGGTCCCGGAAGTTATGCTTCGCTTCCGGGACCGGTGTTTTTTGCTTCCTCCTATTCGGATTCGCTGCTATATAGATACCTGTGTGCCGCTTGCTGCTCGACTTCTTTGTCGTACTCCCATTTCGGGTTGTTGTACCATATCTTTTTCCGCAGGGACCGGAGATACTGTTTCTCGTTTTTCTTCCCCTCGTCGGTGAGGTAGAATTTGAGGACGAATCCCGTCCTGTCTTTTTTCGTGATGATAACGCCCGTGCAATGCTTGAATGTGCCTTTGTAAGGCGTGTCCACAGGCAGGTGATAGACGAATACCGAGTCGGCGTTGAACCATCCGCGGGCTATCCTTCTCGGCAGTATGGAAACGTATTCGTCGAACGGGAATGTTTTTCCCGGGATCACCCGGACATTTTTGTCTATGTACCCGTAAATCGTGCCCAGTTCGTAAGATATAAGGTTTCTGTGCACGTTGTCATTGTTCAGTTTTTCGGGATAGAGCATCTTGGCTCGTTCTTCCGAAATGAAGTGTGGTTTGAAACGGTACCTTAGGATGCATTGTTTGTCTTCGGATTGGAGTACGGGACAACCCGTGTAGAGCAGGTGATACCCTTTCCGGAAGCTCATTTCCGTACAGATGTTCAGGTCTGTCATTTTTTTCGGCATAGTCCATTTGACGTCGAACGCCTCGGCATAATACTTGGCGTGCGCGTCGAACGAGTATTGTCGTGGTGTTTGTTGGGCGCAAAGCGAGGTGGATAAAAATAGTACCGCCTGCAGAATGATGGTTGTTTTTTTCATAGTTGTAACGTTATAGTTGAGAAATGAATGGTTCGCCATGTTTGGGCGGAGTATGGGATTCCGTGCTTTATAGTCCTAAATGTTCACGTTCGGCTTGTTTGTCGATTTCCCGATCGTACTTCCAGTCGGTGTCGCGGTACCATATCGTTTTCCGCAGAGAACGAAAATATCGTTTCTCGTTTTTCTTACCCTTGTCGGTGAAATAAAGTTTGAGAACAAAGCTCGTCCTGTCCTTTCTTGTGATGACGACGCCCGTGCAGTGGTTTTAGATGCTTTGGAAGGGGTCGTCCACGGGCAGGTCGTAAACGAACACCGAGTCGGCGTTGAACCATTTGCGGGTCATTTTTTCGGGCAGTACAGAGACGTACTCGTCGAACGGGAACGTTTTTCCCGGGAGGGGCCGTGCCAGTTCGTCGCAATATCCGTAAACCGTGCCCAGTTCGCTCGATATGAAGTGCCTGTGTGCGTCATCGTTTTTCGTCCAGCCGAGTAATTTATGCAAGTCTTCCGGAGTGAAAAGGGGATATGTCTTATATATCAGGATACATTCTTTGTCTTTGGATTGGAGTACAGGGCCGCCGCAGAAGGCCAGACGGTATCCTTTTCTGATTCTTACGGAGGCAGAAGTATCCCAATCGACCGTTTTTCTCGGCATGGACAATTCCACATCGAAAGCATCGGCATAGTACCCTATGTTCGCGTCGAACGAATACCACTTTGTCTTTTGTTGCCCGAGGAGAAGCGCCG
>UROX01000139.1 GCA_900549685.1 uncultured Alistipes sp. | reverse complement strand
AGCCGCCGCTTTTCCCTCGGACGCTGCCCAGCCAGCCTCGGTTTTTCATCTGCAAAAGAATGCCTTCCAGAAATCGTTGCGGAATTTTCTCTTCGGCGGCGATCCGGCCGATCGGCACAACGCCTTTCCCGTATTCCCGGGCCAGCGACGCGAGGGCGAGCATAGCGTATCTGGTTTTCTTGGAA
The DNA here is from genome assembly GCA_900549685.1 of uncultured Alistipes sp. Lineage (GTDB taxonomy): Bacteria > Bacteroidota > Bacteroidia > Bacteroidales > Rikenellaceae > Alistipes_A. Next base: position 6,693 of record UROX01000139.1, on the reverse strand, counting down.
AGCATACAGAACAAATTTTCGTACAAAAATAATATATATTTCGATGTACGGAAGCCGTGCGGGACAATTTTGCCCGACCTCATCTTTTTCATGCACCGGTCCGAAACGGATACGAGCGAGTTGTCCGGAGTATTATCCGCCCTCCGGTTTCGGGAAACGGGACCAGTCGGTATACGCGATCCGGAAGCGTGAACGACCGGACGGATCGAAAGATCGCAATGCCTAAACGAGGGTAATTTAAGCGCATAAATACCTGTTTGAATTTAGAACGGTATTTTTCCGTAACGTATTTAATCCGCATCTTTGCAGTGCAGACAATACGGCATGAAATACACACTATTTTTCGTAATGGTCGCCTTGTCGCTCGGAAATCGCGCGGCAGCCCAATCGCTTACGGGGAAAGTGACCGGCAGCGGAACGCCCCTGCCCGGCGTATCGGTGCACTGGGCCGGCACTACGACAGGAACCATCAGCGACACGGCGGGCCGGTTCGTACTATCCCGCGAGGCGGGGCACGACAGGCTGGTCGCTTCTTTTTTAGGTTACGCCAACGATACGGTAGAGGTCGAAACCGGAACGACTTCCGTCGAGTTCGACCTGCGCCCCTCCGACGTCGTAATCGACGAAATCACGGTCCAGGGACGGATGCAGGGTAATTATATCCGTGCAGAGGGCGTGTTCAAGAACGAAACGATCTCTTTCGCTGGACTGACCAAAATGGCATGTTGCAATCTGGCCGAAAGTTTCGAGAATTCGGCCGCGGTGACGGTCGGATACGGCGATGCCATCTCCGGCGCCCGGCAGATCAAGATGCTCGGTCTGGCCGGAACCTATACGCAGATTCTGGACGAAAGCCGTCCGATCATGTCGGGGCTGGACGCTCCGTACGGACTGAATTATATCCCGGGAATGTGGCTCAAGTCGATCCAGATTTCGAAGGGCGTCGCATCGGTAACGGCCGGACACGAGGCCATCGCAGGGCAGATCAATCTGGAACACCGCAAGCCGACCGACGCCGAGCGTCTGTTCGCGAACCTTTATCTCGACGACGAGCTGCGCACCGAAGCCAACGTCACGACGGCGCTGCCCGTCACTGCGGACGGAAAACTATCGACGGTCCTGCTGCTTCACGGCTCGCTGAGTCCCGACGTCCGGAAGACGGATCACAACCGCGACGGTTTCCGCGACCAGCCGGAAACGGACCTGATCGACGTGGCCAACAAATGGCTTTACACGGCGGACAACGGACTGCAACTGCGCTGGGGCTGGAAACTGTTGCAGGAAGACCGTCTGGGCGGTATGTCCGGATACAGGAAATCGATGCGGGACGAAATGCTCGACCGGGGTATCTACGGATCGTATATCCGCAACCGGGGCATTGACGCATACGTCAAACTGGGCATGCCGGTCGGAGAACCGGTCCTGAACAGCGCCGATTCCTCGGAATTGCAGTCGAACATAGCGGCAATCATCGATTTCGACCACTTCGACACGGACGGTTATTTCGGTCTGAACGACTACGACGGCCACGAAAAAAGACTTTCGGCCAAGGCGATGTACAACCGATACTTTTCGGGGCGCTCCTCGCTCATGGCGGGAGTGTCGGCACAGATGCGGTTCTACCGGGAATATCTGCTCAACCCCACCCCGTGGCTCGGCACGACGGGCAACTACCGGCTGGACCGGGACGAACACGAAGCGGGCGCTTTCGCCGAATACACCTACTCGATAAAAGACAAATTCACTCTGGTAACGGGTCTGCGAGGGGATTACAACACCTATTTCGAAAAGTTCTATCTGACCCCGCGCGGCCATCTGCGCTGGGATATGACCTCCTCGACGGTGCTCCGCGCTTCCGCGGGACTGGGCTATCGTTCGGCGAACCTCATCGCGGACCGGATCGGCGTGCTGGCCACCGGCCGGGAGTTTCGTTTCCCCGGCGGACTTTCCGCCGATTTCGACCGCATGGAGAAAGCGCTCACCTTCGGAGGAAGCCTCACGCAAACCTTCGGACTCGTCGGAAAAGAGGACGCCTCGTTGAGCTTCGACTTTTTCCGGACTCGATTCTACAACCAAGTGATCGCCGATCAGGAATTCGCCCCCGACTACGTGATGTTTTACACGTCCGAAGGACTCTCCTATACCAACTCCTACCAGATCGACTTCACGTGGAAACCCTCTCTCAGGTTCGACATCTTCGCGACGTTCCGCTATACGGAAAGCGCCATCACGCTCGACCGGCCCGACGGATCGGTCGAACGGGTGGAACGGCCGCTCACGGACCGATACAAAGCGCTGCTCAACGTTCAGTATGCCTCGCAATTCCGCCGATGGGTATTCGATTTCACGGCCCAGCTCAACGGTCCGAGCCGTCTGCCTGCGCTCGACGGCAATCCGACCGTATCGCGGTACTCGCCCCGTTATCCGATCTTTTTCGTCCAGGCCACTCGCAAACTGGGACGCTTCGACCTGTACGTGGGATGCGAAAACATCGGCAACTACCGACAGCACGATCCCATCACGGTCGATGGCCACGCCTTCCGGCCCGGCGACGATCCCTTCGTCGCATCGTTCAATTCGTCGGTGGTCTGGGGACCGCTGATGGGCCGGAAGTTCTATGCGGGATTCCGCTTCAACCTTTACTGACAACCGAATCACGAACGATAAAAACAACAGGAACGATGAAAAACGCGATTTTGATCTGCCTGGCTCTCTTGGCGACTGCCTTCGGCCGGGCGGCGACTCCCGAACGGAAACCGGCGAACGAACCGGTAACGACCGTATTCCTAACCGACATCCGCTGCGGACATTGCAAGGAAAAAATCATGGGCAACATCCCCGTATTGGGCAAAGGCATCAAGGAAGTCTCCGTCGATGTTCCGACCAAACGGGTGAGCGTCACCTACGACGCATCGAAGAACAACGATGCGACAATCGTCAAAGGTTTTGCCAAACTCAAGGTCAAAGCCGATCCTCTCAAGGAGAAGGAGTAATCCGACCGGATCGCGACAAAACGAAGGGAATGTCCGTTATACGGGCATTCCCTTCTCGTATCATATTCCGGATCGCGGGCAGCAAAAGATCGAGCAGATATGCTGTCGCAGACTGTACATCGGAACCGGCAACGTGCGGCGGACCGACACAGAACCGGATACCATCTGCCTCGGCGTTGTCCGACACAGGGCGGAACTCCATGGCGATTCTTCACGGGGCAAGACCGGACGTTCCCGCAAGCTCGCCGAAGAACCCGTTTCTCCGTCAAATCAACATAAAGCTCTTACCGAGCATGGAACGGATTTCGGCACCGAGCTTGGCCGGATCGATGGGTTTGGCCACATAACCGTTGAAGCCGTTCTCCATGATTTTCTCCCGATCCGATGCGAACGCATAGGCCGTCACGGCGATGATAGGCACCGACTCGGAGAACTTACGGATCTCACGGGCCGCTTCGTATCCGTCCATGCGAGGCATATTGATATCCATAATAACGAGCTGGGGGTTATGTTCTCTGCACAGCTCCACCGCCTCGCATCCGTCCCACGCATGCAGGAGCCGGTATTCTTTCTCCAGAATGGAACGGAACAGCAGATAATTGCTCTCGTTGTCCTCGGCGACGAGAATCGTGATATCTTTCTGCCGGAGAGGCGTCTTCGGCGCTTCGACGACCGGTTCTTCCCTATGCTCCGTCTCGACGGGCAGGTAAGGAAGCGTGAACCAGAACATGCTGCCCCGGCCTTCGCCCTCGGATTCGACGCCGATCGTTCCATTCATCTTCTCGACGATACTTTTGCATATGGAGAGCCCCAGACCGTTGCCCTGCACGAAATCGTTGAGTTTGGCGAAACGTTGGAAAAGACGCGTCTGGTTTTCCGGAGAAATTCCCAGTCCGGTATCCTTTACGAAAAAGTAAATCTCCCCTCCGCGCAGCTCGTACCCGAAACGGATGCTGCCCTCGGCCGTGAACTTGCAGGCATTGGTGAGCAGATTAATCAACACCTGCGACAACCGGTTGGGTTCGGTACGGACCGTACATTCGTCCGCGCCGAACGTGAAATCCATTTCGACACCGGACTGAAGGCGGAGCCGGGCTACGCTATCTACGGTACGGATCAGATCGTTGAGGTCTACGGTCTGGTAAATGAAATCGAGCGTATTGGACTCGACCTTGGCCAGATCGAGCACATCGCCGATCAGTTGCAGCAACAACTGATTGTTGTTCTCGATGATCCCGACGAACTGTTCCCGTTGCTCGGCGTCCTCGGTCGAAACGAGCAGATTCGAGAAACCGACGATGGCGTTGAGCGGAGTGCGGATCTCGTGGCTCATGTTGGCCAGAAAAGCCGACTTCAGCCGGTCGGACTCCTTGGCACGCTCCCGAGCGGCGATAAGGGCCTGTTCCTGTTTCTTTCGCTCGGTGATAAGCAGCAACGATCCGATGAGCACCGTAGGCCGTCCTTCCGCATCGCATCCCGCCACGGCGGCACTGACCTCCAACCAGTCGATATGCAGATGTCCGTTCCGGTCGGTAACGACACGGAATTCCGTTTTGACGTACTGCTGCTTACCGTCCAGAAAATCACGATATATCTGCCGGACATGCGCCGTGTCTTCGGGGTGGATGCGCTGGAAATATTCGTCCTCTCCGATCACGTGCACCGTATGCGTCGAGCCGTTGCGGGCAGTGAAATTCATGTGCCGCAGGATGCGCTGCGCCTCGCAGGCGATCGTATGTTTCTCCAGATCCCAGCGCCACGGAACAATACGCGACACGCTCAGGGTGATGTCCAGCTTCTCGGCGAATTCTCTCAGTTCGTTGGCCGCCTTGCTTTTGGCCGTAATGTCGATGGCGAAAATATCGATGGTCCTCCTATCGTCCGAAAGGCACATCAGAAATTCGTAATAGGTATCGGTTCCCTTGAAATAATACGAAAACGAGACGGGAAGACGGTTCTGCAAGACGGATCCGACCAACCGGGCGATATACTCCGGAGGGAACAACTTATCCGGCTCTCCCGGCAGGGCATTCTCCCGGATCAGAGCGGAGAAAGCCTCGTTGCCCGAATGATATTCGATATCGGAGACACGCCCGCCGGCTCCGCAGAGCACGGTAGCCCGCGTATAGCCGATCGGCATGTTCTCGACCAGCTTCTTATGTGCCGCGAAAAGAGCGATCTTCTTGCGTTGGAACATCGAATGAAGCACCGCGATGACGATCGTGGAGACGAACACCACGAACCCGACGATGATATACCAACTGTACAACTGCCAGAAGGTTTTGGGCTTGTCGATGAAGACCGTTCCCTCGGGACATTTCTCCACGGGAATATCGTACTGAACGAGCTGAGGATAATTGACGATCGGAAACGCTTCGTCGGCATAGGCGAACGGAACGTCGCGCATCGGCACGCTGTCCAGCATTTTGCCCACGGCATCCATGACAGCCTCCTGTGTCCGCTGCGGATCGGGGAAATATCCGCCGGTGATTCCCGTACGGAGATAAGCGCTCCGCAAAGCGAAAACAGAATGTTTGGCCACCGAAATCATCCGGATGTCTCCCGAAATCAAGATCGGGAAACCATGCACGTTCATCCGTTCATAGAACCAGGTGGAAAGCAGAAGTCCTACCGATGGATCTTGATCGTTCAGGTATTCCTGCATCCGATCTCCGTCACGGTCGTTGCCCACAAGCCATTCGTAATCGAAATCGGGATATTTCTCCCGCATATACCCGCCGATGAGTCCGTTCAGGTATCGGTTCAGATAAAACTCGTCGGCCATGAAAACCAGTTTCCGCATCCGGGGCTGCATACGGACCATCATGTCGATCGTCTCCTTATACAGATCGGGAACCTCGACGACCGTAAAATTATATTGTCCCTGAAGCTCAGTCAGTGGTGTAGGAAAAACATCCGCCGCATCGGAAGTCTCGCCGGTAAAATAAAATTCGAGCGGCCATGCATCCCGGATTTTGGAAATCAACAGCATGGGGATATCGCCCCACTCCCGTACGATGCGGTCGCGGAGCGTGAAAGCCATGTTGCCGATCAACACCAGATAATCGGGTTTCATATTCTCGTAACGGTGAAAAATACCGTTTTCCACCTGCCGGTAACGTGATTCGTCGCGGATAAACGTTCCGTTCATGTGAACGATATCGGCATGGACGCCGTCTGTCTGAGCGATTTTCAACGCGACGGGCGTTATCAGCTCCTGGCTCCATGGAGCCGCCTCGTTGTAAGAATTGATAATCAGCAGGCGGCGTTCTTCGGCCCGCGCCGTCCGCGGAAGGAAAAAAGAAAGGACCAGACAGGCCGACAGAACGACGAAACGTGCCGCTCTGCGCCGGTATTCGTATCCGATTACGGTCATCGTCGTTCGGATCGGGTAATGAGAATCATCCATTTTCATGTACCGATATTAAAAAAACGAAACTTCCCGACTCGACCGCTGTCGATCGCGCCTGCCACCGCATATCCGGATCGCCCTGCCTCGGCAGAGGCACGAAACGGCTTCCGGACAACTCGTCGCACTCGCTTCCCTCGACAGACGAAGGCATGCAGTCGTCATCGGAAATAAGAAAAAAGAGGCCGCAATTTCCATCGCGACCTCTCGTCTGGCTCCTCAACTAGGACTTGAACCTAGGACCCCCTGATTAACAGTCAGGTGCTCTAACCAACTGAGCTATTGAGGAAT
>UROX01000138.1 GCA_900549685.1 uncultured Alistipes sp. | reverse complement strand
GCCGTTCCTCCGAAAAACGAAATTATTCAAAGTTAGTAAAAATAATTTTCATTAAAAACAAGGCTATTCGGGAAAAAGACACATATTTTCAATGTTTTTCGCCCGTTCGCCCGGCAATGAATTCCGACCGGCACGAAAACAGTCCCGATGCGCAAGGAGTGTTCCGGTCGGCAGAGAGCACGTTCCGTGCCCGTCTGTTCCCGACCGTTCCGAAAACCGTATAAAGCCGCCCGCGATTGTCATATTTCCGCAACGGTATATTTTCGAGCGGCCACATCCGCCATGCGCCGGAAAAACCAACCGCATTTGCCATATCCGACCGCAGCCGAAGGTCGTGTTTCCGAAGTGTTCCGGTCTCAGCCCCGGCGAAAAACAAAGAAAATACACGAGGCCTGCTATGGCTGCGAATAAGGGCGGACGAATCCGGACAAGCGATTTTAGGCGGCGAGTGACAAGTATCAGCGGCCGAATCGGAAACATCACGTTCCCTGCCCCGACACTCCGGCCTTTTCTCCTCCGAAAGAAGAAAAACGACAGGAGTGTCCGACTTTCATCGGACACTCCTGTATATCATCTGCAACCCGGAGACGGACCGTCAGCGGACGCTCACCTGCAACGGCCGGGCGGCACGTTCGGCCCGGGCGCGGACAAAATCGAACCAGGCGGCGGCATCGGCGAAACCCGCCTTGCTCCAGCCTGCGCCGGCGTAATAGGTGAACGGCACACCGGCTTCGACCTTGGCGGGAGTCAGCAGATGTCCGCAGTTCACGAAACCTTCGGTCCCTCCGGGCACGATAACGGCTACGGCCGTATGTCCGTTATCGCCGTTCTGCGGTTCCCAATAAGCCGTCACACCGGCCTCCTGCATCACCTCGCCATCGCCGTGCAGCACGATACCGGCCACAGCGTCGAGCGACGTATCGTACCGTTCGGTAATCCGGTTGAACGGATCGCCCGCGTCGAGCGATATGACACGCGTTTCGGAGACGGTCTGTCCGCCCGCCTCGTACGGGGCATAGGTAAGTTCGAAAGCGATGCGCAGCGGTCCGCGGTCCAGCACACGATAGGCCACGTAGTTATTGCCCAGACAAAGCGTATCGTCGGCATAAGGAGCCATCGCTCCTGCGCCCAGCGTGCGTCCCACTTTGTAGCCGTCGAGTCCCTTGCCGTGGTCCGTGTGGTAGTCTCCGTCTCGATACCACTGGTCTATGACCATCTCTTCGGTACGTTTGAGCCAGATGTCGATGCCGTTGCTGATCTCTCCCGTCGCCTCGAGCGCCGGTCCGTACATGCGGAAACCGATCCGGTCGTTCTCCCAGGCGAAGTCGTCCAGACGTTCGGGTACGTAACGGCCGTAAGCGCAGGTCGTGAATTCGGGTGCCGCACCGGGCACGAGCCGATATCGGGCCGAACCGCCGGCAGCGACCGTAGCCGGGAATATGAGTTCCTGCGGCTCGTCGCCGCCGTTGAAAATCACCTGCGAAGGCAACGTGTCGCCCGCAGCGGAGAGGACGAGCACGCCGGTTCCGGAAAACTCCGGTCCGATCTCGTCCCAGGGAACGGCCACGATTTCGTTTTCACGGAACTGTTCCGTCGGATTGACGACGGAGACGACCGTGCCCCGGTCGCAGCACGAGGCCAGCCCCGCGACGCAGGCCGCCCAGACAAAAAAGTTCTTTTTCATGGTTTTCATACGATTAGTATTCATTGGAGGCCCGGCCCAGCGAGGCCAGAATGCCGCCGTCCACATACAGAATATGACCGTTCACGAAATCGGAAGCACGGGACGCCAGGAAAACGGCCGTTCCGCCCAGATCCTCCGGATCGCCCCAACGCATGGCAGGCGTTCGGCCGACGATGAAATCGTTGAACGGATGGCCGTTCACACGGATGGGGGCCGTCTGTTCGGTGGCGAAATACCCCGGACCGATACCGTTCACCTGAATGTTGTGCGAGGCCCATTCGGTGGCGAGGTTCTTCGTCAGCATCTTCAGGCCGCCTTTGGCCGCCGCATAGGCTGTCACGCTGTTGCGCCCCACTTCGCTCATCATCGAGCACATGTTGATGATCTTGCCGCGTCCGCGACGGATCATGCCGGCGGCGACGGTCCGCGACATCAGGAAAGGCGCCGTCAGATCCGTCGTAATCACGTCGTTCCACTCGCCGAGCGTCATTTCCAGCGCGGGAATGCGTTTGATGATGCCCGCATTATTGACCAGAATGCCGATCGGTCCCACTTCCTGCTCGATGCGAGCGACTGTCTCGATGACCTGCGCCTCGTCAGTCACGTCGAACAGATAGCCTCTGGCGTCTATTCCTTTGTCTTTATAAGTCTGCAATGCCTTTTCGAGGCGGGCAGCCGAATGGCCGTTGATAACCAATGTCGCTCCGGCCTCGGCCAGCGCCGTAGCCACGGCCATTCCGAGACCGTGCGTTCCGCCCGTCACCAGGGCCACCTCGCCCTCGAGCGAGAAAAGATCGAGTACACTCATCGTTTTTCCTATTTTAAGTCGGTCGTGGCGCAGGTGTCCATGTCTCCGTAGTCGAGATTCTCTCCGGCCATCCCCCAGATAAACGTATAGTTATGCGTCGCACAGGCCGAATGGATCGACCACGCGGGCGAAATGACGGCCTGGTGATTCTTCATCCAGATGTGCCGCGTCTGGTCGGGCTGCCCCATGAAGTGACAGACCGCGTCGCCTTCGGGCACCTCAAAATAGAAGTAGGCCTCCATCCGGCGGTTGTGCGTGTGGGCGGGCATCGTGTTCCATACGCTTCCGGTATGCAGTTCGGTCATCCCCATCTGCAGCTGACAGGTCGGCAGCACCTGCGATACGATCAGTTTGTTGATCGTGCGTTCGTTGGAATTTTCCAGCGATCCCAGACGGGCCACCACGGCGTCCGCCTTGGTCACCTTGCGGTCGGGATAGGTCGTATGGGCCGGAGCAGAATTGAGGTAGAACAGCGCCGGAGCGGCAGGATCGTCGGAGGTAAAGATCACCGTCCGGTCGCCTTTTCCGACATAGAGCGCCTCTTTATAGTCGAGCACAAAGGTCTCGTCTCCGACACGGACGCTGCCCCGGCCGCCGACATTGATGACGCCCAGTTCGCGGCGGTGCAGGAAGAAAGGCGCCTTGAGCGGATCGATGGGAGTCAGTTCCAGTGGCCGGGTCTGCGGCATGGCGCCTCCCACGATCAGCCGGTCGTAACCGGAGTACACCAGACGTATATCGTCCGGAACGAACAGATTTTCGATCAGATGCTCCTTGCGGAGTCTTTCGGTGTCGTACCCCTTCACATCGTCGGGGTGCGCGGCATAACGTTCTTCGTATTGCATTTCTTATCGCTTAAAAATGTTACTGTTTCTTCAATGACGATTCGCGCACGATCAGTCGGGGCGGAATCACGATGTCCTCGTAGGGCGCACCGCCGAGCCTGTCGAGCAGCATTCTTGCGGCCCGACCGCCCATCTCGTATCCGGACTGTTCGACCGAAGTGAAGCGCGGCGCGATCAGATCGCAGAACGGTTCGTTGGCGAATCCGGCCAGCGCCATGTCATCGGGCACACGCAGGCCGTGTCGTTTCAGGACCTTATAGGCACCCAATGCCGCGAAGTCGCCTGCGAAGAAGATCGCTTCGGGCAACTCGCCCCCGGCGATCAGCCGTTCCATCGCCTCGGCCCCGCCCTCTTCGGTCGTCTGCCCTCCGACGATCCACTCCGGACGGACCTCGATGCCGTGCACACGCATGGCATCGAGATACCCTTGCCGACGGTTTCGCCAGATGCTCGTCTGCTGCGATCCGGCATAGTGGTAAATGTGCCGGAAACCCTGTCCGATAAGGTGTTCTACTGTCTCGTATGCACCCCGTCGGTCGTCGAGCACCACCGTGCCGGCCGCAATACCCTCGACGTGGCGGTCGAACAGCACCAACGGCATTCCGTAGTGTTCCAGCGCCCGGTAACAGGCATAGTCGCCGCCACAGGAAGCCACCGAAGCGATCACGCCGTCGGCCCTGCCGCGTTGCAGATCGCTCAGGATGCGGGCTTCCCGCTCCGCATCGTTCTTGGACTGATAGATCAGCACGTCGTATCCGGCCTCCGAGGCGACCTGCTCGATGCCGTCTATGGCCATCGAGAAAAAATTACGGCTCACCATCGGCACGACGACGCCGATCGTCCGCGTACTGCCCCGTTGCAGATTGACGGCGAACATATTGGGCTGATACCCCATCTCGCGTGCCGTTTTCCGCACCCGTTCGCGCACCTCGGCGCTGATGGCCGGATTGTCCTGCAACGCCCGCGAGACGGTCGAAGTCGAAACCCCCAGCACACGGGCGATATCGTAAATGGATGTTTTTTTCGTTTTCATAGGTCTTATCGGACTGAATGAAAATTCGTGCAACCGATTGCAAATATAATAAAAGCATTCCAAAAGGCCCGCATTTTCTCTTGCGATTATATATTCCGCGGACCTTCGTGCAACTCCTCGCTTTCCGTTCTGCACCTTGAAGTCCCGTCGAGGCTGACGGCCGACCTGGGAACGCGGCCTGCCTCCGGTGCATCAAAACATATAATCATCTCCCGTTCAGCGACAATAAAATACCTGCGCCTTCCTCTCTGCACGGCCTTTCTGCAACAACGAATGTCCGGGCGATTCTTCGTTTCGACACTCCTCCGTACAATCTCGCCGATCTACTCCATCGACACACGATGCCCGGACGGGAGCAGGCTCCGCACTCCACCCGAAGCCGCAGACGGAACGGTTGCCGAACACATATCCGTAAGTCTCCTCTCCGACGATACGTCCGGCAAACCGTTGTGGACGGGCTGTCCGGAGCACAGTTCCCGCACCGGTAAAAAGAACCGGGCCGGAAATACATCCGGCCCGGTCTTTACATATCGAAATGGTTACCGACCTTTACTTCACAGGCAGCACCCATGCGCCTTGGGGAGTCACATAACCGATCCACAGATCGGCATCGGCAATCGAACCGTCCATACCGGCGAAATAATCGACATACGTGATGCCGTCTTTCAGACCACCGGGGATCAGACCGTCGATATCGCCGAATTCTTCGGTACCCGTAGCGGAGAAGAGTTTGTATACGACACCGTTCTGAGCATAGATCATTTCGAAACGCGATTTGGCCGTATTGTAGGCAACCGAAACGTTCGATATGCCTTCGGGAGCTTCCAGTACGATACCTTTTTCGGTAAACTTGCCGCCATCGCCTTTCGTGGCTACATATACGTCACCGTCTTTGATATAGTAGAGATAGTGCGTACCGCCTCTGACGATATACGAACAGGGCTGGGTACCGAAAATTTCCTCGCCTTCTGCAAACGTCCAGTCGTCGTCGGACGTACCGGATGCGAAGACAAGACCGGTCTTGGCGCCCGACAAAACTGCGTAATATTTACCGTTCGCATAGCCGACGGAAATGTTCGTCAGTCGCTTGATATCCTCTTCGGAATCCAGCTTGGCTTTGTTCAGCGAGAAGATCGCTTTGGGAGCGCTCCAGGTCTTACCGCCGTCGGTCGAACGCGACCGAACGATATTGGTGTAGTCGATCGCTACGAAATCGTCGAAACCGACATTGGGGTTCTCGTATTTACCGTTGTAAGACAGCGAGATGAACTTGTTGGAAGGCTGACCGTTCACGAAACCTTCGGCCAAAACGGCTTTCTCTTCGACGGTATACCATACACCCGCCCCGGCATCTCCGGTCACGACGAACAAGTATTCGCCTGCAGGCAGTACAGTGTTGCCATCCGTAGCATAAAACCAGCCGCCGTTGGAAGTCAATTCGGTCTCAAGAATCGGGGTCTTGGTAATCGATGTTGCATAATCGGTATCCCAAGGATAGAGAACTGCCTGGCACTTAGGACCGAAACCGCGATAGCAGAGTTCCGTGAAAGCGATGGTCGCTTCGAAATGCATACCGATAGGGCCTTCGCTGAAATCATACTGTTCGCTTCCGAAATGTCTGTCGCTCGAATTGTCGAGAATGGCATACCACCAGCCCGTGCCGTTGTACATGTGCTTTTCGTTCTGTATTTTCTTGGGCGTCGGTTTGACGAACCATGCGTCGATGGAGTTGTCGGCGTTCTTCATGTACGATACGTTGCCGAGCACTTCGCCTTCGAACATGGCATACTGTTCTTCGATGGGTTCTACGGGGAAAGCATCCTGACGGACAGTCACCTCGACGGAACCTTCGCCGGGATTGGGCGTGAAGGTGATGATTCCCGAACGGGGAACGGGCAGCGTATTGCGGGCGATAGCGAAACGCACTTCCGTATCGGTCGAGGCTTTCGTCGTTTCATCGGCTTCCACCGGAGTGATCCAGTTCCGGGCCGATGCGGCGATCGAATACTCGAAGTTCGTGTTGGCCGAAACGGTGATGGACAGTATCGTGTCGCCGTGCGCCACGGTGTAGCGGGACTGTTCGATCATGATACCTTCGAGGTTGTTCTGCGTCACGGCGATGGTTTTGACCTGTCCTCCGCAGATCACTTTCACCTCGGCAGTACGTTCGGTCATGTGCTGGTTCTTGCTCGCAGTGAGCGTCAGTACATAATGGCCAGCCTTTCCTTCGACATAGTTCGAGGTCAGCCAGCCCTGTCCGCCGCTCTCTCCGTACGAGAATTCGACGGTCCAGTCGCCGGGCGTTTCCAGAATGAAGTCTTTGGTCGTTTGTGCCGAGAAGCAAGTCCAAGACGTCGCATCGGACATGTCTCCATTGACCAGACGGAAAGGATAGACGGAGCCGTCATCGTCCTTTTCGCACGACCAAAGTCCGACAGACAGCACTGCCAGCAGACTCAGTAAAAAGAATTTTTTCATAATCAGACTTTTAGGTTAATAATTTGGTTTCAAGTTATCGATTCAGTC
>UROX01000137.1 GCA_900549685.1 uncultured Alistipes sp. | reverse complement strand
GACCTCTTGTAGAAAAACAGGGAAACCTTTCGTGTTTCGGAGATTTTTGGTAATTTTGAAACGGAGGACTTATTCACTTATCCTACTACTAGTAAAAAGTACCTGTTAAATAAACTCCGTCAAAGATTATGAAAAAACACAATTTCAATGCAGGGCCGTCGATCCTTCCCCGTGTGGCGATCGAGAATGCGGCAAAGGCGATTTTGGATTTCGAGGGTATCGGAATGTCCCTGCTCGAGATTTCACACCGGACGAAAGATTTCGAAGCCGTGAACGACGAGGCGGAAGCCCTGTTCCGCGAACTGCTCGCCGTACCCGACAACTATAAAATCCTGTTCCTCGGAGGCGGCGCCAGCACGCAGTTCTTCCATGTACCCTATAACTTCCTCGAAAAGAAAGCCGGCTACGTCAATACCGGCGTATGGTCGAAAAAAGCCATCAAGGAAGCCAAGAACTTCGGCGAAGTCCAGGTACTCGCCTCTTCGGAAGACAAGAACTTCACCTATATCCCCAAAGGATTCGACATCCCTGCCGATCTGGACTATCTGCACATCACTACGAACAACACGATCTACGGTACCGAATACAAAACCGACATCGACTCGCCCGTGACGCTCATCGCCGACATGAGTTCCGACATCCTGAGCCGTCCGGTGGACGTATCCAAATACGGCATGATCTACGGCGGTGCCCAGAAGAACATCGGCCCGGCCGGCGTGACGTTCGTCATCGTCCGCGAGGACATTCTCGGCAAGGTTTCGCGTCCGCTGCCCTCGATGGTGGACTACCGCAACCAGATCGCCAACAAGTCGATGTTCAACACGCCTCCCGTGTTCGCCATCTACGTGGTGAAAGAGACGCTCAAATGGCTCAAATCGATCGGCGGCGTGGCCGAAATCCAGAAACGCAACCAGGCCAAGGCCGAACTGCTCTATGCCGAAATCGACCGCAACCCGCTGTTCGTCGGCACGGCCGTCAAGGAAGACCGCTCGCTGATGAACGTCTGCTTCGTGATGCAGGAACAGTATGCCGATCTGGCAGCCGAATTCCTCGAATTCGCCAAGAACAAAGGCATGGTCGGCATCAAGGGACACCGTCTGGTGGGCGGATTCCGTGCATCGATCTACAACGCGCTGCCTATCGAAAGCGTACAGGCGCTCGTGGACTGCATGCAGGAATTCGAAAAAATCCATGCCAAATAACGCATGGCGCTCATCGCATTCAACCGGCCTTCGCGACCACGTAAGGCCATATCATTCGAAACCTTAGAGAACGTTACGTTTATGAAAATACTGGTAGCTACCGAGAAACCTTTCGCAAAAGCGGCGGTGGACGGAATACGAGGAATCGTAGAGGGTGCGGGATACGAACTGGCCCTGCTGGAGAAATATACCGACAAGGCGGATCTGCTCGCCGCCGTAGCGGACGCCGACGGACTCATCATCCGCAGCGACAAGGTGACGGCAGAAGTCGTGGCCGCTGCAAAGAACCTCAAGATCGTCGTCCGTGCCGGAGCAGGCTACGACAACGTCGATCTGGCGGCCTGCACCGAAAGGGGCATCGTGGTGATGAACACGCCGGGGCAGAACTCGAACGCCGTGGCCGAACTGGTCGTAGGCATGATGATCTTCATGTCGCGCAACCAGTTCACGCCAGGCACGGGCGCCGAAATCAGCGGCAAACGACTGGGTATCCACGCTTACGGCAACGTAGGCCGCATCGTGGCCCGCTACGGCAAAGCTCTGGGCATGAAAGTCAAAGCTTTCGACCCGTTCGTCGATCCGAAGACCTTCGAAGCCGACGGCGTGGAAACGGTCGCCTCGATCGAAGAGCTTTACGCGACCTCGGACTTCCTTTCGCTGCACATTCCCGCCACCGAACAGACCAAAAAGTCGATCGGTTACGCCCTGTTGAGCACGATGCCCAAAGGCGCCACGCTCGTCAATACGGCCCGCAAGGAAGTGATCGACGAAGCCGGACTGATTCAGGCGCTCGAAGAACGCACCGACCTGAAATATATCACCGACATCGCAGCCGAGGCACAGCCTCTGCTGAACGAGAAGTTCGGCAAACGCGTCTTCGCCACCTCCAAGAAAATGGGGGCCGAGACTGCCGAAGCCAACATCAACGCCGGTCTGGCCGCAGCCAACCAGACGGTGGATTTCCTCCAGAACGGAAACCGCCGGTTCCAGGTCAATAAATAGTCCGGACTCCGATACCGAACGAACCCCCGGAATGCACTCCGGGGGTTTGTTTTCACGGGCCGAACAAAAAAACAGATAAAACAACTTATAAAATCATGGTCAAAATAAAACCGTTCAAGGGCATACGCCCGCCCCGGCAGCACGCCGCCGAAGTGGCTTCCCGTCCCTACGACGTGCTCAACTCCGAGGAAGCCCGGAGGGAGGCTACCGAAAAATCGCTGCTGCACATCATCAAACCCGAAATCGATTTCGAACCCATCGCCGACGAACATTCGGAAGAAGTCTACCGCAAAGCCGTGGAAAATTTCGCCCGGTGGAGAGAAGAGGGATGGCTCGTACAGGACGATACGGAAAAATATTACGTATACGCGCAGACGATGGACGGCCGGACGCAGTACGGACTGGTCGCTGCCTGTCATTTCGAAGACTATCTCGAAGGCCGGATCAAAAAGCACGAGCTGACGCGGCCCGACAAGGAGGAAGACCGCATGATCCACGTGCGCAACCAGAACGCCAACATCGAACCCGTATTTCTGTCCTATCCGGCCCGGGCCGAAATAGACGCCATCGTCCGGGAGGTCGTCGAAAACAACGAGCCGGAATACGACTTCACGGCCGCCGACGGATTCGGTCACCGTTTCTGGGTGATCGACGACGAGAGTACCCAGCGACGGATCACGGAGATATTCGACACGATACCCGCCCTGTACGTGGCCGACGGCCATCACCGCACGGCCGCTGCCGCACGCGTCGGACAGGAAAAGATGAACGGAAACGCCCGCCATACGGGAGACGAGGAATATTGCTTCTTCCTGGCCGTCATTTTCCCCGACGACCAGCTGAAGATCATCGACTACAACCGGGTGGTACGGGACCTGAACGGACTCACGCCCGCCGGACTGCTCTCGGCGCTGGAAAAGGATTTTGTCGTGGAAGAGAAAGGCACCCAGCCGTACCGGCCCGCCGAACTGCACAATTTCGCGATGTATCTGGACGGCCGCTGGTACAGCCTGACGGCCAAAGCGGGCACTTACGACGACAACGACCCGATCGGCGTGCTGGACGTAACGATCCTTTCGAACCGTGTACTGAACGAGCTGCTGGGCATCGCGGACCTGAGAACCGACAAGCGAATCGATTTCGTGGGCGGCATCCGGGGATTGGGCGAGTTGCAGCGTCGGGTAGACAGCGGCGAGATGAAGGTGGCCTTCGCGCTCTATCCCGTTTCGATGAAACAGCTCATCGACATCGCCGACACGGGTAACATCATGCCACCCAAAACGACATGGTTCGAACCCAAACTGCGGTCGGGCCTCGTCATCCATTCGCTCGACTGACGCTCCGCACGATCGGGGACGATAACCCGCGTTTCGAGAAACAGGAATTTAACTATTCCTGTTTTTTTTGTTTTTTATAAGGCAGAAAAACATTGGCGGCATTTTTTTTGGAATCGTATTTTCCCCGAGAATCTATTACTATATCCACAGCGGAAGGATAAATTTGTAATAAAAACAATCGTTTGCTATGTCAAAAGTTAAGGGAACGGTGTTGATCGACATCGAACGCTGCAAGGGATGCGACCTGTGCGTGGTCGCCTGTCCGATGCATGTGCTCGCCTTGGCTCCCGAAGTCAATGGCAAGGGGTACCATTACTCCCGCATGGCCCGTCCGGACGCCTGTACGGGATGCACTTCCTGCGCCAGCGTATGTCCGGACAGTTGCATAGAAGTCTACCGGCAGAAAAATCCGGGTGCATAAAATAACCGAAAGCGAATTATGGAAGAGGTAAAACTGATGAAAGGAAACGAAGTGATCGCCGAAGCCGCCGTCCGCTGCGGATGCGACGGTTATTTCGGTTATCCGATCACGCCCCAGTCCGAAGTGCTGGAGACCCTGATGGAAATGCGCCCGTGGGAAACGTCGGGCATGGTGGTCCTTCAGGCCGAAAGCGAAGTGGCGGCAATCAACATGGTCTACGGCGGAGCGGCCGCAGGCAAACGCGTGATGGCCTCGTCGTCGAGTCCCGGCATCAGCCTGATGTGCGAAGGACTGAGCTATCTGGCGGGAGCCGAACTGCCCTGCGTCGTGGTCAATGTATCGCGGGGCGGACCGGGCCTGGGTACGATCCAGCCCTCGCAGGCCGACTATTTTCAGGCCGTCAAAGGCGGCGGGCACGGCGATTATCACCTGATCGTGCTGGCACCCTATTCGGTACAGGAGATGTACGATTTCGTAGGACTGGGCTTCGATCTGGCTTTCAAGTACCGCAACCCGGTGATGATTCTCTCCGACGGCGTGATCGGACAGATGATGGAGAAAGTCGTGCTGTCGGCTCCGCAGCCGCGCTGGAGCGACGAATACATCGCCCGGGAGCACGGCACCTGGGCGCTGACGGGCAAGCCCGCCACGCGCAGACGCAATGTCGTCACCTCGGTCGAACTCGATTCGCTGATCCAGGAACGCTTCAACCTGAAACTGCAGGCAAAATACGACACGATCCGCCGCGACGAGGTGCGCTACGAAGCGACCCGGTGCGAAGACGCCGAATATGTGTTGGTCGCCTACGGATCGTCGGCGCGCATCGCGATGAAAGTGGTGGAAATGGCCCGGGAAGAGGGGTTGAAAGTCGGTCTGCTACGGCCGGTGACCCTGTTTCCGTTCCCCGTGGAAGCGATCCGCGAGCTTTCCCACCGCGTGAAGGGCTTCCTCTCGGTCGAGATGAGTTGCGGGCAGATGGTCGAGGACGTCGCTCTGGCGGCCGAGTGCCGCGTTCCGGTCCACCATTACGGCCGGATGGGCGGCATCGTCCACTCGCCCAACGAGGTGTACGAAGCATTGAAATCGAAGTTTTCCCTTTAAAACCGAACCTCATGTCTGATTTCGAAGTGAAGATATGTCCCGAAAACCGGGTGTATGCCAAACCCCGGTTGATGACCGACAAAACGATGCACTACTGTCCGGGATGCAGTCACGGCGTGATCCACAAACTGATCGCCGAGGTGATCGACGAAATGAATATGGAACACGACGCCATCGGCGTGTCGCCGGTAGGATGTTCGGTCATGGCCTACGATTATATCGACATCGACTGGGCCGAAGCGGCGCATGGCCGGGCTGCGGCGGTGGCCACCGCACTCAAGCGGCTCAATCCGGATAAACTCGTCTTTACGTATCAGGGCGACGGCGACCTGGCCGCCATCGGTACGGGCGAGACGATCCATGCCTGCAACCGGGGCGAGAATATCGCCATCATATATGTCAATAACGCCATCTACGGCATGACGGGCGGACAGATGGCTCCGACCACGCTGCTGGGCATGAAAACCGTCACGACACCCGCCGGCCGCGACCCGAAACTGCACGGCTATCCGTTCAAGGTGGCCGACATGCTGGCCCATCTGGACGGGGTGGGTTATCTGACCCGTCAGAGCGTACATACGCCGGCCGCCGTGCGCAAAGCGAAAAAAGCGATCCGCAAAGCGTTCGAAAGCTCGCTGCAAGGCAAAGGGCTGTCGTTCGTCGAATTCGTGGCCACCTGCAACTCGGGATGGAAACTCTCGCCGGTGGAGGCCAACCGCTGGATGGAAGAGCACATGTTTCCGTTCTATCCGCTGGGCGATCTGAAAGGATAAATCCTCTAAAAACCGAAAACGATGTTCAAAGAAGAAATCATCATAGCCGGATTCGGCGGACAAGGCGTGCTGTCGATGGGCAAGATTCTGGCCTATTCGGGCGTCATGCAGGATCTGGAAGTCAGCTGGATGCCTTCCTACGGACCCGAAATGCGGGGAGGTACGGCCAACGTAACGGTCATGTTGAGCGACCGGCCGATCAGTTCGCCCATCGCCCACGACTACGACACGGCCATCATCCTCAACCAGCAGAGTATGGACAAGTTCGAACCGAGGGTCAAGCCCGGAGGCGTATTGATCTACGATCCCAACGGTATCGTCCATCCGCCCCGCAGGACCGACATCCGGATTTACGAGATCGACGCGACGGAAGAGGCTGCCCGGCAGGGCAACATCCGGGTGTTCAATACGATGATTCTGGGCGGATACCTGAAAGTCAAACCCGTCGTGACGCTCGAAAACGCATTCCGGGGCATGGCCAAATCGCTTCCCGCACGTATGGCGAAACTGCTTCCGGCCAACGAAGAGGCCATGCGTCACGGCATGGAAATCATACGCGAAAGGAGAGTGGAGTAGACCGGAATACGATCCGGGGAGTAGGGTTCCTCTTCTCGAGGGACGGTTCGGACTCCGCCGGCCCGGAAGGTTTCGTCCTACAACCGGTCCATCGCCGGAATGGGCCGACTTTTCGCGGACAGAATCCTCCGGAAGAATACCGAAAAAACGATAGATGGTCGGTCATCTATCGTTTTTTTCGTTTCCCGCCTTCCGCACTTGTCTGCATAATCTTATGAAACCGGCATATTCCTCCGATCCTGATCTGCGGCAGCGGAGCTACGGAAAATACACACACCGGATGCAATGACAAACAGCGAGATCATCCCGGCCAGACCGTTCGTTCCATGGAACAGCGGATTTCCTCCCGCCACCCAAATGCCGTATGATCGCTACCTTCAGCCAAACGAATGGCGTATGATGAAACCATGACACCCCTGACCGCAGACGTAACGAGAAGAGACCGCGTATCCATGAATATCCGGTCCAGCAGGAAAGACAACAAGACGAACGAGACATACGCGGTTGCAATCGACGGACAAGCATATCCGTTGAATATCATCACCGGCAACCACCACGTCGCCCATATCGCACCGATCACGATGTTTTTCATCGAGCATACCAATCGAA
>UROX01000136.1 GCA_900549685.1 uncultured Alistipes sp. | reverse complement strand
TGTGGGGCGCCTATGCCCGCCAGAAGGCGGCGCTCATCGACCGGGAGAAACACCTCGTGCTCACGGCCGCCCATCCCTCGCCCCGTTCTGCCGACCGGGGATTTTTCGGATGCCGGCATTTCAGCCGGGCCAACGCATTTCTGAGCAGCAAGGGACTCGACGAAATCGACTGGTAGATCATGCACGACAGTGCTCCCCCCCGATCTTCCCGGCACCGGCCGCGGTATGTTCGGAGCGGTTTGTCCCGAAAGGAACCGGGATCGCACCCGGAATACGTTTATGGTAATAATGAAACAGAATACGGACGATGAAAAGAAAGGGCGGAATCGTAAAAGCAGTTACATTGGCGTCGGTCGTCGTGCTGGCCGGATGCGGCGTACGGCACACCGGTGAAGAAACGATGTCGGGCAACCGGCCGGCCGCGAGAGGCGAGGTGTTGGGCGATCCTTCTTTCGCCCGGGGAATGGCCGTGTCGCCCCTATGGCCCGAGATCGTACAGCGCGACGGAGGATTCGAAAAGACGAACACGGATACGGTCCGTTTCGGCCGCCGGAAAGTCGATCCCGTATGGCAGATGGCCCAGTGGGCCAGCCGGTACGATCTGGCGGGAACCGTCGCCCGTCGGGAAGACGGAGGGTGGACCGTATATGCCAACGAAGGAAAACGGATCGCCCGCAAAAACGACGGAACGCTGCTGCTCGACATCACCACCTCCGCCGAGTACGAAACGCCGCGTGCCGGCGGAGAACCCTGGCCACATCTGCTCGTTCAGCAGGATTTCGTCCGGAGACCCAATATAGGCCGGATCCGGGGACTCGATTTTTCGATGGACCTGCGGATCGTCCGCTGCGAGAACCGGATGGCCGAGGCGGATTACGATCCCGCGCTGCATACAGCCCAATCGCCTTTTTATTTCTATATGCGCAACGTCGATAGCCGGTCGCCCGACTACGGGCTTTCGCTCTGGGTCGGCATCCCGTCGTTCGACTACCGCTATCCGCAGATGAGCGGACAGGAGAGCGTGCATTGGGACATAGGCACTTCGACATACATCTACTCAATTCCTCCGCGGACCGTATGGGGCGATGTCTCTTTTCACGATTTCGAGTGGCACAGCGCCCGGCTCGACGTACTGCCGCTCATCCGGCGTGCCGTGGAGGCCATGCGCGAGAAGGGACTGTTCGTCGATACGCAGCTCGAAGATCTGGAACTGACCGGCATGAATTTCGGATGGGAAGTGCCCGGCACGTTCGACGCGGGGCTGATGGTCCGGAACCTGAGCATACGGATACGGTAGCCGCCGGCTGCGGCTCCAGGCCGTGAAGCCGTTCGGACGCAAGGACAATCAGACCCGCCAGGCCGGCTTGGCGGGGCGTATCTGCGTTTTGTTCTCCATACCTCGGAGAGAACTTACTCAGACGAACCGTTATCGTCTCCTCGCCCGTCCCGGCAAATGGGTTCGGTCTCCCTTCCGTTTCACCGATTCCTCCGCTCCGGCAGTGAGTCTGCCGCGTTGCCTCCGGACGACACAGCCGTATTGTCCGTTCTGCGGACGTCGCACGACAGATACTGCGGCGGTCGCGCGTTTGCTGCACGATCGGGGCTGCTGACAGCGTATCGTGTCCGACCGGCCCGCTCCGCCGCCGGTGGCCCTATCTTCTCGCTCGACTGTACGATATCGTCAGGTCTAAAATCCTGCTCGGGGCGGGAACGACCCGGATATGCGGATCGTGTCTTCCCCCGGGCGACAGAAGCCGGGGCCGGCATCGCGGTTCCGGGGCATTGCCGTCAAAGCGAACGGTCGCAGGGACTTCCGGAACGGGAATTTCCGCATTATTCGGCGAAACAGTCCGGGAGCGTACCGATGAGCATGTAGGGGGCTTTGCCGGGCGCGAGCCAGCGGAGCACTTCGACGGTTTCGGGTTCGGTGACGGTGATACATCCCGCGCTCCCCCTGTCGAAACCGCTTTCGATGTGGAAGAAGATGGCGCTCCCCCTATACTTCTCCACCGGGCGCATGTTGTATTCCACCACCGCCGCGTATTTGTAGGCGTCGTCGTCGCGTCGCAGGTATTCGAAATCGTCGGTCGCAGGACGCTCGGTCGTCATGCGGTTGTAGTCGGCATCTTCCGGATCGCTGATCCAGAAATGGTTTTTCGTCACGGTGACGAAAGGCCACGCCGTCACGATATCGTGCACGTATCCGAAAGCGAACCCCATGGGATAGGCCCCCGAAGGCGTGCGGCCGTCGCCCTCGCGTTTTTCCCGGTACGGAGCGATGCCGTTCCGTCCCACGTTGGCGCGAACGGGCGGGACAGCCTCCACCCACCGGCCGGCCGTCTTCTCGTAACGGCGGAAGACACAGGATACCCGCTCGGGCCGGTCGTTGTAGACGAGTATCAGTTGCCGGCAACTGTCCGGCAGCGAAACGCTGTCGTTGCAGAAACGGCCGATGAACGCTCCGTGGTCGATCTTCGCGCACGAATCGGCCAGTCGGCCGACCGTTGCCGAATGCCGGGCCAGCGACGAAAGGGCGTAACAGCGTGCCGCATCGTGCAAGGCGGATGTATCTCCGGTGAGCCTCCCGTAACTTTCGCAGACGATGCCCATCGCAGCGGCAGTCCGTCTGTTGCCGGAAGCGCTTTCCCGCCGGGCGAAACCGTACAGGGAACCTTGTTGTCTCCGCGCCGCCTCGTACAATCGGAGGCGGTTGATTTTTTCCATGTAATCGTCTCCGCTGCAACACTCGTAGTGCTCCAGCATCACGGCCACCGGATCGGCTGCGGTACAGAGAACGGTTGCGAGAGGGGTGTCGGCCGTGCGCAGTGCTTGCGGGCCGGACGTCCCGAGAAAAAGCAGCCGGTCGTCGTTATCCCTCACCATGAAGCGGAGCGTCGTGTCGTCTCCGGCCGCAACGAAATCGACCCGCAGATCGTCCGTCCGTCCGCCGAACCGCCGGAGCCGTCGCATGACCTGCTGAACCGGACGGGGCGACGCATCGATGCGCAGCCGGCTCTCCATGCGTCCTGCGGGCCATTCCCGTGCGAGCTGTTCCTCGGGTATGACGCAATGCCGGGCCAGCGAACGGATTTTCGACGAGATACTGTCCTGCTGCGCTTCAGTCGCCAGACGCAGACTCCGGGCGACCGAAGCACGGGAAAGTCCGGACAGGCTGTCGGTCCGGACATAGACCACGCAGGGAGCAACGAACGTATGCCGCGACAACGAGATGCCCCCGACGACGACGAACAGTACGGCGAGGATTCGAACGATCGTTTTATAGGGAAATGAGAAACGGTCCATAGGCAGAAAGATTAGGCTGTGATCGGTTCGTCTGTTTCGCCCCGGCTGACGACACAGGCGGCCATCGCGTCGCCCGAGACATTGACGGCAGTGATGAGCATGTCGAGCGGACGGTCCATGGCGATAATCATGGCGATGCCTTCGGCCGGAATGCCGACCGACACCAGCACCAGCGTCAGGATGGCCATGCCTCCGCTCGGGATTCCGGGCGTGCCGATCGACGATACGGTCGTCAGCAGGACGATCGAGAGCATCTGCGCGAGGCTCAGTTCGATGCCCATGACCTGTGCGACGAATACGGTGGCTATGGCGTGGTAACAGCTCGTACCGTTCATGTTGATGGTGATGCCCGTGGGCAGCACGAACGAGACGACGTTATGCGGCAGGCCCAGCGCACGCATCCGCTCGATGTTGAGCGGCAGACAGGCTGCGCTCGAACACGAAGTGAAGGCGAGCATCTGTACGGGCAGCACGGCCCGCAGGTAATCGCCCAACTTGACGCGAGTCATAAAACGGACGATCAGGGGATAGCCCGCCAGCAGAATAACGCACAGACCTGCGACGACCGTAAGGGCGTAAGTGCCCAGCGCCAGCAGCAGGTCCGCATCGCCGGCGAAACCGGCGACCAGGTCGGCCATCAATGCCATGACGCCCAGCGGGGCCAGTTTCATCACATATCCGATGATCTTGAGAATGACGGCGTTCATCGACTCGACGACAGCTTTCAGCGGAGCCGCTTTCTCACGCCCCACGGCCACCATCGCCGTGCCGAAAACGATGGAAAGCAGGATGATCTGCAACATGGCCGAATTGTCGCCAGCCGAGCGCACGACGTTTTCGGGTACCGCATCCACGAGAAATTGCAGCGGTCCGTTTTCGTCTATGATCTGCGCGGCCTGCGTCTTTTCGGAGACGGCCTGTTCGTATCGGAGACGGAATTCTTCGGCCTTCTCCCGCGGAAACACGTAGCCGGGCCGGATCGTGCATACCGTGGCCAGTCCGATGAGAATGGCCAGCACCGTCGTGGTCAGATATATGCCCAGCGTCTTGACGCCTATGCGCGACAGGCGGCGGATGTCGCTCAGATTGGAGATGCCGCCGATGAGCGACACGATGACCAGCGGAACGGCCACGAGCCTCAGCAGACGGATGAATACGGTGCCCCACGGCTTGATCCAGTCCGTGACGAAACTCTCCCACCCTGCCGCCACGGCGGCGAACCCCAGTCCGACGCCCGCGGCCATGCCGAGCAGAATGGTAATATAAAGCGGTAGTTTTTTCATGTCCGAGTTCTGCCTCCGGGCTGTTCCGAAGACCCATTCGAAATGTATTCCGTAAAAATACGGTCGATAATACAAATATGAAACAAAAAACAGAACCGGACAATAAATGATAAAAATAAAACAAACCGAGGCGAAATGTTTCGGATCATAACAACAGAAACATATTCCTTCGCATCCCGGCCGCCTTCCGCCCGAGCGACGTTCTGCGATTCCGGCTCACTTTACGGGAGGCTTCGGGCGGTCCGGATTCGAAAATCGCGTCCGGCAACGCCGGTATGTCGTGCGAAGCGACCGCTCCTCTCCCCCGAACGACGGAGCGGGCCGCCGGATACGGGCCGGCAAAGGGAAAAATCGATCCGGACGACAGGTTTGGCGATAAATTTGCAGATCGGGACCCTGTATCAAACCGGATGATTATGAGTCTCAAAGCACAATACTGGAGGTATTCCCTGATCGCCATCGTCCTGGGGTTGGGCGTTACCATATTCGTCGAAATCATTCCCTTTCTCAGCGGCATACTGGGAGCATTCACCATCTATATTCTGGTCCGCAAACAGATGCGGTTCCTGACCGAAAGGAAGAAAATGAAACGCGGACCGGCCGCCCTGCTCGTGCTGACCGAATCCATTCTGTGTTTTCTCGTACCGATCTCGCTCATCGTGTGGATGACCGTGAACAAGTTGCAGCACCTGAACCTCGATCCGCAGGCCATCGTGGAACCTATCCGCCACGTGAGCGCCCTCGTCGAACGCAAGACGGGGTTCAATCTGTTCGACAGCGACAACCTGATGCCCCTGTTCTCCTATCTGCCCAAACTCGGGCAGGTACTTATGAAGTGGATCGGCAGTTTTGCGCTCAACCTGCTCGTGCTGGTCGTCGTGCTGTATTTCATGTTGATCGGGGGAACCAAGATGGAAGCTTATTTTTCGGACATCCTGCCGTTCAGCCGCCGCAACACGAGAGACGTGTTGCACGAGGTCAAGATGATCGTCCGCTAGAACGCAATCGGCATCCCGCTGCTCGCGCTCATTCAGGGGTTCATCGCATGGGTAGGCTATATGATCTTCGGCGTGCCCGACGCCCTGCTTTTCGGTGTGCTCACCTGTCTGGCCACGATCATCCCGATCGTGGGTACGGCAATCGTCTGGTTCCCGCTGGCAGCCTACCTGGCGCTGAACGGACAATGGGGACACGCAATCGGGCTGTTCGTCTACTCGGGGGTGCTCATCACGCAGTCGGACAACCTCATCCGCTTCATGTTGCAGAAGAAAATGGCGGACATCCATCCGCTCATCACGATCTTCGGCGTGGTGATTGGGCTGTCGCTCTTCGGTTTCATGGGGATCATCTTCGGACCGCTGCTGCTGTCGATGTTCGTACTGTGCGTGTCGATTTTCAAAAGGGAATATCTGGACGACAGACCGGAGAAAGCAGCTCCTGCGAACCGGACAGCAGGAAGGAACGGACCCGCAGAGCGGGTAGAAATCCGGTAACACGATGTTCCGAGTCGTTCCGTTCTATCGCAGGGTGAAAGAATCAGAAAAAAGAACGGCCGTTTCTCTCAAAGGCCGGGGCTTCCCGCAAATGGCTGAGGGAAACCGCTTCCGAATCGCTCGCCGGCTCCTGCGACATCGGCGGTGTATCAAACCGAAGGAATGTCCGTTGGATTCGCATCGGTTCGCAGGCAATGGTCATGGTGCTCCAAAACCTTCACCGCTGGCCAAAGATGTCCGGTCCGGGTCGCCGAAACGGCCGTTCGAAAACAAGATATCTAAAAATACGCGTGTCACCGGTCCGAAGACCGATCTTTAAACTGTATATATCCTCTTGCGATACCGTCGTATCGGTCCGAGGGCAAAATATTCATACAAGGGGAAAGCTGCGGCATGGGATTGCCCGCACGACCGCCCTCACAAAAACCGATGAGCGCCGCACCGTTCCCCGAATGATAGTACGATCCACCGAAGCGAAAGACAATCCTTCGGAAACAAGAAAGCACGGCATCTCGTTTCCTCTTGCCACCTGAGACCACAGGTGTGGTATACGGCAGAGAGAACCGGGACACCGTGCAAAACGATCCGATAAAAAGAGTACCGTGGCAAGGGCGGAACATACCTGCACCCCGGAAACGACGCCCTGATCGCAGGAATAAAAAAGAAGTGTACGACCGTCTTGGCACTTGTACCGCACGGCCGCGACGACAGAGCCGTCCGGAGGCGGCGGGCGAGGTTTCCGCCGGAGCGGAAGAGCCGGTAAAGCGGGAGAAAGACCGTAACATACTGTCGGGAAGATGACGAGTGAAGGAATCGGACATCGGTTCGTCCTGCGCAATTCCCGGCGAGACAGACAATAAAAAGGCAAAGGCGCAGGTACAGTCCCTTCTGACCGGCCTTGCGAGCCTTTGGATTGGTAACTGCCCTTTTTTAATGATCCGGCGACCACCGAGATCTACACGGCTCTGAACACTCTTGCCCTACACGACGCTCTGCC
>UROX01000135.1 GCA_900549685.1 uncultured Alistipes sp. | reverse complement strand
CATACCCTATGGCGACATCAAGCAGAAAGAGCGGCGAAGCGAACGATTTTTCCACCGAGGAAAAGATCGTCGCATTGTACGAACTTCAGAAAATCGACTCTAAAATAGACGAGATCGACAAGATCAAGGGCGAGCTTCCGCTAGAGGTTCAGGACCTCGAAGACGAAATAGCCGGTCTCGAGACCCGGATGGCCAACATTTCCGCCGAAGTGGACGGTCTTACGGCATCGACCAAACAGCGCAAGGAAGAGATCGAACAGGCCAAAGCGCTGATCGCCAAATATGAGCAGCAGCAGGACAACGTCCGCAACAACCGGGAATACGATTCGCTCTCGAAAGAGATCGAATACCAGAAACTCGAAATCGAGCTGTGCGAGAAACGAATCAAGGAATACGGCGCCGACGTCAAGATCAAGAAAAAAATGATCGAGGACGCCCAGAGCATCGTGGCGGACCGCAAGATCGACCTCGCGGCCAAAAAGCAGGAACTCGAAGGCATCGACCGGGAAACCGCCGGCGAGATGGAATCGCTGACGGCTCAGTCGCAAGCCGCCGCAGCCCGAATCGACGCACGTCTGCTGGCCGCCTACAAACGCATCCGGGCCAACGTACGCAACGGGCTGGCTGTCGTGACGGTCAAACGCGACGCCTGCGGCGGTTGCTACAACCGCATCCCGCCCCAACGGCAGCTCGATATCCGGATGGGTAAAAAAATCATCGTCTGCGAATACTGCGGACGCATCCTCGTCTCGAATCTGCTGGACGAAGAACCCGCAGCCGAATAGATTTACGGCAGGGACTCCCTGGCCCGACATCGAAATTCTGCAAAACGGCCTTTTTGAGGACAAGAAGGCTGTTTTGCAGAATTTTTTCGTACACACCGGACCGTTTTTGTGTCATTATCGGATATCGGCATGTTTTTTGACCTGTAAACTTTCGACTCTGCGCCGGCTCTTAAAATTTGCGGAATCGAAAAATATACGTATATTGCAAAACCGAATGTCGAACCAATAAAAAAATTGCCTATCGAAAATATTCTACTCTAAACTAATAATCGAGTAGTATATGAATCTGAAGAAGTTAAGTGATAACGAATTGCTTAATGCTTATCTGTCGGGCAATGAAAATGCTGTCACCGTGCTTGTGAACCGTCACCGGCGTCGGGTTTTCGATTACATCAACATGATGGTCAAAGACCGCGACGTGGCCGACGACATCTTTCAGGAGACGCTTATCCGTGTGCTGCGCTTCGTGAAAGAGGGCCGCTATACCGAAAACGGGAAGTTCCTGTCGTGGGTACTGCGGATCGCTCACAATCAGGTCATAGATCATTTTCGCCAGAAAAAGCAGCAGAACAACATTTCGGAAGGCGAGGCCGGGTACGACCTGCTCAACAACAAAAAGTTCTCCGACGCCACGGTAGAGGACAAAATGGTATCGGCGCAAATCGAGGCGGATGTCCGCCGGCTGGTGGATCATTTACCACCCGAACAAAAGGAAGTAGTGATGATGCGCTATTACATGGGGTTGAGTTTCAAAGAGATCGCCGAACAAACCGAAGTGAGCATCAATACGGCGTTGGGCCGGATGCGTTATGCGTTGATCAACCTGAGAAAACTGATCGACGAAAAACAGTTGATCCTGAGCTAAACGGACAATATTTTCGGAAATATCGCCGTTATTGGGATAAACGAACTTTTTCAAACGTTTGCCTATGGACGATAATTACGAAGAATGCCCGTTCGGCGCGGAAAGACTGGAAGACGAAGAACTTTTTTCCAGCGAGGTCGTCGGCGACGACGTCGATTTGATGTTGGTGGATTGCTTGCTCAGAGAAGCCTTCGGCAATCAGCGTTGAACGAATCAATCGAAGGTGTCCCCCCGGGGGACACCTTCTGCCTTTTCGGTCTTCGTCTTTTCCGCAGCGCTCGCCGGAATCCCCCCATTTTCGAACGACAAGAAATACCTCGGAAACGACACCGCACGCGCAAACAAATGCCAATCGGACGCGAGCATACGAGCGACAGAAATAGACGGCATCCATCGAAACGACGTCCGCACGAGTCCGTCCACCCATAGCACCGATAACAGCCCGCGCGAAACGCGCATCAAACCTCCGTCCCGAGGACAGACATTCGAGAAACGACATGCCCGTTGGCACAGGCATCTGCAACCGAACACCCGCCTCTGCCATACCGGGACTCATCGTTCCGAAGCATACGATCTCCAACCATGGCATACTTCGATACGCCGAAATTTCCGGTTGCAGACTTCCTCTTCGGCCGATATTCTTCACGGCCATGAGCTATGTTACGAGTCGGTCCGCCGCTCCGGCAGGCCGTAAATGACACCCGAAAACCGACCGGCAACATCCAATGTCGGTGCCTTTCAATATAAAACCATACGATGCCGGGCAG
Organism: uncultured Alistipes sp.; assembly: GCA_900549685.1. Classification (GTDB taxonomy): domain Bacteria; phylum Bacteroidota; class Bacteroidia; order Bacteroidales; family Rikenellaceae; genus Alistipes_A. Next base: position 4,669 of record UROX01000135.1, on the reverse strand, counting down.
GTCCGCCGCCACTGCCCCTCTCCCCGAAAAGGCCGGCCATGTCCTCCCGAAGATCTGGCCTCTTTTTTGTACCGTATCGTTATGCCTTCCCATCCGTCCGCAACGAACGCGAGGCTCGCCGCTTTGCGGAACGGATCGAGGAATGCCGATAAAATACAGACCATTCCGGAGCGTAACGACGGCCGGATCCGAAATCGGATGTTTCTTCCGCTCACCCATCTCGGATCCCGGACGAATCTCCGGAGTGGTTTTTCGCGTATCCTCCTTCCGAAACGGCTGTTACAACCGCCGAAATACTTACACCCGGCAAAAGCGGTCGTCGAATCCGACTGCTGCCGTTTGCAATCTCGAGCCTCCGATTCCACACTTTTTCGATACTCGACACAAAAGACGGGAATCCCGTCTTTTTGCGACGAGGCCTCCGACATCGAGCGCCGTCCGCACGAACCGGAACGGACTTCCGCAGTTATCAGAGACCGATCCTCCATTCCGTTCCCTATCCCGTTTCACGGGATGTTTTCCGGCACGGACAGACTTGATTTTCCGGAAAAAATCTTAATTTTGCATAATTATGACTTCGTGTCGTCATGCCGATTCGTATGTATAACTAAATAAACTCAATGATGAAGAAAACGTTGAAAATCGTCGTGCTCGCCAAGCAGGTTCCCGACACCCGGAACGTGGGCAAGGATGCGATGAAAGCCGACGGAACGGTGAACCGGGCCGCACTGCCCGCCATTTTCAATCCCGAAGACCTCAATGCGCTGGAACAGGCTCTCGTCCTGAAAGATATGTTTCCCGGCAGCCGGGTCGAAATCCTCACGATGGGTCCGGGCCGCGCCGCCGAAATCATCCGGGAAGGCATGTTCCGGGGAGCCGACGGCGGCGTTTTGTTGAGCGACCGTAAATTCGCCGGTTCCGATACGCTGGCCACCTCCTACGCGCTGTCGCGGGCCGCTGCGAAAATGAATCCCGACATCATCATCGCCGGCCGTCAGGCCATCGACGGCGACACGGCGCAGGTAGGTCCGCAGGTCGCCCAGAAGATGAACCTTCCGCAGGTAACGTATGCCGAAGAGATCCTCGGGGTCGAAGGCGACGAGCTGATCGTCCGCCGCCGGCTCGAACACGGAGTCGAAACCGTCGCCTGCCGCCTGCCGATGGTGATGACCGTCAATGCGTCGGCGCCCGAATGCCGTCCGCGTCACGCCAAACTGGTGATGAAATACAAACACGCGGCCACACCGAGCGAATGCCAACTCGACGAAGTGAACTGTTACGCCGGTCTGCGCAACGAACGTCCCTATCTGAACATCACGGAATGGAACGTGAGCGACGTGGACGCCGACGACACCCAGCTCGGACTGAGCGGTTCGCCCACCAAGGTCAAAAAGATCGAGAACGTCGTGTTCGCCGCCAAGGAAGCCAAGAAGCTGACCGCTTCGGATCAGGAGATCGACACGCTGATGAAGGAACTGATCGCCAGCCACACCTTAGGATAAAGGAATCGTAAACGCTAAAATAACGGAAATTCGATGAACAATATATTTGTATATTGCGAAATAGAAGGCGGCAAGGTGGCCGATGTTTCGCTGGAACTGCTGACCAAAGGCCGTGCACTGGCCGATACGCTGGGTTGCGAACTCGAAGCGCTCGCGCTGGGGCACAATCTGGAAGGTATCGAAAAAGAATTGGCCGAATACGGCGCCGACCGGGTTCACGTGGCCGACTGCGAATGCCTCGCTCCGTACCGCACGCTGCCCCATGCCGCCGTCGTCTGCGGAATCTTCAAGGAAGAACAACCCCAGATCGCCCTGTTCGGAGCCTCGTCTGTCGGACGCGACCTCGGACCGCGGGTTTCGTCGGCCCTGCACAGCGGGCTGACGGCCGACTGCACCAGCCTCGAGATCGGTTCGCACACCGAAAACAAGACCGGAAAAGTATACGAAAACCTGCTCTACCAGATCCGTCCGGCTTTCGGCGGAAACATCATCGCGACGATCATCAACCCCGACCACCGGCCCCAGATGGCTACCGTGCGCGAAGGCGTGATGAAAAAGGAAAAAGCCGCCAAGCCAGGCAAAGGAATCGTCGTGAAGGTCGATGCGAAGAAATACGTAAACGACGCCGATCTGGTCGTTCGGATCATCGACCGTCAGATCGAGGAACGCAAGATCGACATCAAAGGTTCGCCCGTCATCGTCGCTGGCGGCTACGGCGTGGGTTCGAAGGAGAACTTCGCGCTGCTGCACGAACTGGCCGAAGTATTGGGCGGTGAGGTCGGCGCTTCGCGTGCGGCCGTCGATGCCGGCATGGCCGACCATGCCCGTCAGATCGGACAGACCGGCGTGACCGTCCGTCCGAAACTTTACATCGCCTGCGGTATCTCGGGCCAGATCCAGCACACGGCCGGCATGGACCAGTCGTCGATGATCATCTCGATCAACACCGATCCCGATGCGCCGATCAACAAGATCGCCGACTATGCAATTGTGGGCGACGTGATGGAAGTGGTTCCCAAAATGATCAAATACTACAAACAGAACAGCAAGTAACCGGACCGGATTCCGGCCCTTTTCTTCCGTCCGCAGATCGGGCATCCGTCCGACCGGCGACATTCCGGAAGAAGCAACCGCAGAAAGTTCCGCAGAGACGGAATGCTGCGGTCGGAAAACACGGAGCTTCCGTACGGCCGGAACCGGAACGAACGACGATCACGGCAATTAAAAAACAAGAATATGGCAAATTTCTTTTCAGACAATAAGGACCTCCAGTACCACATGAACCATCCGTTGATGAAGCGGATCGTGGAACTCAAGGAAAAAGGTTATGCCGACAAGGACCTGTACGACTACGCCCCTGTCGATTTCGAGGATGCGCAGGACAGCTACCGGCGCGTGATGGAAATCATCGGCGAAATCTGCGGCGATGTCATCGCGCCCAACGCCGAAGGGGTCGATCACGAAGGACCCAAAGTGGTGGACGATCACGTGGTGTACGCCCCGGGAACGGCACAGAACATCGAGGCGCTGACCAAAGCCGGGCTGTTCGGCCTGACGCTGCCGCGCAAATACGAAGGGCTGAACTTTCCGCTCGTCTATTTCGTGATGGCCAACGAGATGGTTGCCCGTGCCGACGCCGGATTCGAAAACATCTGGGGATTGCAGGACTGCGCCGAAACGCTCAACGAATTCGCTTCGGAAGAGCTCAAGGCCAAGTACCTGCCCCGTGTATCGAGAGGCGAAACCTGCGCGATGGACCTCACCGAACCCGATGCAGGTAGCGACCTGCAGGCCGTCATGCTCAAGGCCCACTGGGACGAAGCCAAAGGCACATGGCTGCTCAACGGCGTGAAACGGTTCATCACCAACGGCGACGGACACATCTCGCTCGTTCTGGCCCGCTCCGAAGAGGGGACGACCGACGCACGCGGTCTGTCGATGTTCGTCTACGACCGCAACAGCATGGCCGTCAAGGTGCGCCGCATCGAGAACAAGCTGGGTATCAAAGGCTCTCCGACCTGCGAGCTGGTGTTCACGAACGCTCCCGCCGAACTGGTCGGCGACCGCAAGATGGGGCTTATCAAATACGTGATGTCGCTTATGAACGCTGCCCGTCTGGGTATCGGCGCCCAATCGACCGGTCTGTCCGAAGCGGCCTACCGCGAAGCGCTGAAATATGCCCACGAACGGACGCAGTTCGGCAAACCGATCATCGAATTCCCCGCCATCAGCGAGCTGCTGTCGAACATGAAGGCCAAGCTGCACGGTTCGCGTGCCATGCTGTACGAGACGACCCGTTTCGTCGAAATCTACAAAGACCTGACCCACATCAGCCACGACCGCAAGCTGACGCCCGAGGAACGTGCCGAAATGAAGGCCTACACCCGTCTGGCCGACGCCTTCACGCCGATGCTGAAACTGATGGCGAGCGAATACTGCAATGCGCTGGCATACGATGCGATCCAGATCTTCGGCGGATCGGGCTACATGAAGGACTATCCGATCGAACGTATTTACCGCGACGCCCGTATCACAAACATCTACGAAGGAACTTCCCAGTTGCAGGTGGTCGCAGCGATCCGTCACATCACCACGGGCACCTATCTCGCCCAGATCAAGGAATACGAGGGACAGACCTATGCCGCCGAGTTGAGCCATGTGCACAACAAACTGATCGCCATGCGCGAACAGTTCGAGAAAGCGGTGGAAAAAGTCGTTGCGGCAGGCAATGCGGAATACATCGACTTCCATGCACGCCGCATGGTCGAGATGGCCGCCCACATCATCATCGGCTATCTGCTGCTGCGCCAGGCCGGCGAAGTGGAAGACTACCGCAACTCCGCCGAAATCTATGTCAAATACGGCGAAGCTCAGAACGCTGCCTCGGCGCAGTATATCGCGACCTCTTCGGTCGATGATCTGGGTCTGATGACGGCCGTACAGCAGGAATACTAAAATTCCGTCCGGACCGAAACCGGACAAGCATTTCCCCAAAAGAGCAGCCCGACAATTCGTCGGGCTGCTCTTTTTTGAAGATAATGAAGCGATCGGCCAGCTCATCCAGGGTTATATTCACCCATGCCTCTATGGTGTAGGCTCCGGCTTTGTTGAGCTGTGTGATATCTCCGCAATCCAGATAAGCATCTCCGGAATTTACGTTCAACTTG
>UROX01000134.1 GCA_900549685.1 uncultured Alistipes sp. | reverse complement strand
AACAGATATTTACACTCTGATATAACCCATGTTCGAAGAAAAACGGCGAATCTCTTGAACACTTTATCGAGCGGTTATCGACGTGTTTTCAACAACAAATAAACATGCCGTTTTCCCGTGCTATCCGACTTCGCGAGGAAGCGGAATCGTCCCAAGACTCGATATTCCGAGCGTGCACCTGCGATTTTCCCGATAAGCCTCGGTTTGTCGGCAGGCTTCCGTCCGTTCGTATCCGACGGACACCGCCGCCCTCGTCGCAACTTTCCCGGAAAGCCATCGGCACGGGGGAAAGCGTTTGTATTTCAACAATATTATTTTAACTTTGCTATTGGAGACGGTTCGTTTCACTATACAACGGCGTGCGGCATGACAGTGAAATACTATAATTCCAAAGTAGATTGGTGGGTGTATGCCACAGCGGCATTGACCTTGGCGTGTTGTATGCTCGGACCGATTCTGAGCGGAGAAGACCAGCTGCTCGGTATCATCCAGAGTATTATCCTTGTCGGATTAGAAATATTCATCTTCACTTCCATCAAATATGCTATCCGGGGAAACGAACTCGGAGTAAGGATGTTCTATAAATGGCAGTGGGTCCCGATGGACAAAATAACAGAGATAAAGAAAGTGACAAGTCTTTTAAGTACGGCTGCGTTATCGATGCATCGGGTATCGATCAAATTTTCGGATCGGAAGATATTGAAAAGTGTGTCCCCTATGGAAATATCTCCGAAAGACCGAGACGGATTCATCGACGATCTCCGAACGATTAATCCCAAGATCATTTTAAAATAACCGACTATTCGCCTCTGTTCCGCGCCTTTCGGTCCGCCGGGAATTTACTGTCGGACAGCCGCCGCAAGGTGTGATTTTGTCCGACAGCCGCGCCGTACCGGCAAGAAAAATCGGAAACGGCACCCCACTCCACAGCTTCCTCTATCCGCAAAAAACGGCTTTTCACGACCGGTGGCCGCCCGGGACTTTCATACCTATCGTAGCTCTCTTCCTTCCTGCGGCAGGACCGTGCCCGAAACAATACGGCAGCGTCACCCGACTTCCGGGAAATACACAAAGCTCGGACGGACAGGCGTTTCCACACAAAACAGGAAAGCAACAGATATAAACCACATGGAAACGCCACCTTATACACCTTGTTCCGGAAACAGAACAGAGGGGTATACCGCATGAAAAGGCAGCGTTCGGAAGAGTTACTTCCAAAACAGGAAGAGGCAGCCCCCCTTCCTTAGAAAAAAATACCCCTGCCACACAACTGCGGCAGGGGTAAATCTTTCTGTCGGGGCATGAAGGCACACCCTTTCTGTTTTCCGGCCTGTGCCGGGACGGGCGATTCCGTCCTCCGGCAGATTTTCCGACGGAGACGGGACCCGTTCTATTCCTCGTCGAACGTCAGGATGCGTTCGAGCAGGTCGGCAGACAATTCGTGTTTCGGAGCGAAACTTTCACCGGCCATGTAGTTCAGCAGGCTGCTCTTGAGCTGGCGGGCCGCCGGACGTTCGGCGGCGTCCGTATCCAAGTCCATCGCACAAACCAGCAGCTTGCCGTTCCCCACTCGGGTCTCGAAGATCATGCCCAGCTTGTAGTTGCGTTCGTAATTGTCGATCACCTGTACGATCGGACGGAAATCTTCCGGCGTATCGTTCAGCACGATGGCTTTCGACCGGTCGGAGACATCGCCCCAGCGGCGTTCCATCTCGTCGCAGTAATCGGCCGGAGCACCGGCAGTCCGGAACGAATCCGACGCCGAGTAGCGTCCGAGCAGATCGGCCCACTGCCAGTCGCTGTGGCATTCGGTCGGAAAACCGGCCAATGCGGGATGGTCGGGATCGCACAGCAGCCCCAGCGTACCCACCTGGTTGAAAAGCCTCAGATTCCAGAATGCGGGCAGGAAACTTCCGGCCAGAGCGTTCTGTCCCCGTTTGACCTCGAACAGACGCACCTCGTCCGGGCCGAGCATGACACGGTCGATCTTATAGAGTCCTTTGGTAGGATCGGAGAACAGCAGCACTTTCTCGCCCCGGGCCAGCGCCTCGCGGGTCTGTTTGTCATAACGGTAAGCGATACGCACGTCCTGCGGCGCCTCGCTCTGGCGAGCGGGATATACCCATATGTTCCAGTCGTTGGCGGCATCGCCCGAAACGAGGCTGAAGATCAGCCGGCAAGGCGAAGCGGCCCCGGCCAGCGGCACGGATATCTCGCCGAGCGACGTTACGCGTCCCACCGGCGCTTCCGCAGCCGGCAACGTCCCTTCGGCAAGCGTATTGCCCTTTTCGTCCTTCAGTTGCCAGAGGGTTTGCTCTTTCAGATCGCGGGGACCGTAATTGGCCAGTTCGGCCTGTACCCGGAACGTCTCGTCCTCGGTATAGACCCGTTTGGGCATACGGGCCAACACGACCGTGGAGCCGCAGAAACGGCGGAAATCCTCCGGTTCGATAAGTCCCTTGGAGTCCCAGAAAGCGTCGAGCCAGCCGACGATAGCCGTCCCCTGACCGGGATAGTCGCGGGCTTCGAGAATCTGGAATCCGCCGTGAGGCCACGACCGCATGCTGGCCTCGATTTCGTCCTTGTAGAGCAATACGCTGAACAGACCGCTGGCCCGGGCGAAGTCCTTGTTCTGAGCGAGCATACCATTCTTTTCGAGCGAGCGGCGGTAGCCCTCGTAGTTATAGGCCCGGAGCGTACCCGTGTATTTGGCTATTTCGTCGAAATCGGGATACATGGCCCACTGCCCCACTTCGTGCGAGAGCGTCGGGACGGGCCCTCCTTTCGGACGGTCGTCCTGTCCGTCTTCCGAACCGGCGATCCAGGCTCCGACCGTCCAGCGGTCCCAGTCGGTCCGGGGACCGGCCACGCCCCGCTGGCCCGTCTCGAAGAAATCGCCTGCCTCGGAGGTCTCGCCGTTCTCGCAGCGGTACAGATGGCGGGAATCTTTCTTGCGGCCCTCGGCCACCAGGCGGTCGAGCGAACCCGAAGACTCGTTACCCATAGCCATCAGGGCGAAAGAGGGATGATTGCCGTATGTTTTCAGAATCAGATCCAGTTCGTTCTCGATGAACCGGTCGCGCTCGGGATGCTGACCGAAATGCGGAGCGTCCATCGTCCAGAGCGGAATCTCGATCTGGAAGAAAAAGCCCGCTTCGTCGGCGGCGGCGAAAGCCGCTTCGGGAGGACACCACGAGTGGAAGCGCATGTAATTGAATCCGTACGATTTACAGATCGAGAGGATACGCGCCCATTCCTCTTTGTCCATCGGGGGATAGCCTGTCAGCGGATAGACGCATTCGTCCACCGGCCCCCGCATGAGGAACGGCACTCCGTCGATGGTGAACTGCTCGTTCTCGACGGCGAGTTTCCGCACACCGTAGCGCACCGTTCTGGAATCCCGGTACGAGGAGGCTTTGAGCGAAACGGTCTTCTCGTGAAGCACGGGGGCGAACTCGTTCCATTTTTCTTTTTCCGGCGCCATCGGAAGTTCGACGGTCGCGCCTCCGTCTGGAACCGTGAAGGACGTCCCGTCTACCGTGGCACGGACGCTGCGGCCGGTGGCATTACCTACCTCGACCGTCATCCGGTCTCCGAAGATCTGCACGTCCCGAATCCATACCGGATCCGTCGCCCGCAGCTCGATACGGCCGATGATGCCATTCCAGTTGCCCTGCGTATCTTCCGTCAGGGCGTGCACCCATGTTCCGACGGGAATTTTATAGGTGTTGTCGATACAGATCGTCAGTACATGCCTCCCGGGCGAAAGCTCGCCCAGATCGTACACATGCGGCGCGGAGAGACTGTTCTGCATGCCGAACGGCTTGTCGTCCACCCACACGTTGGACTCCCAGTGGCAGCGTTCCAACATCAGCTCGACGCGCTTGCCGCGCCATGCCTGCGGAATGTCGATGTCGCGCTGGTACCAGGCCTTGCCCTCGTAGCGGACCACGCGGGTCAGTCTTCCCACGGTAGGCTCCCCGGCCGGCGTCCCGAAACCGAACTGTTCGCACGAACCGGGCAGCTCGGTCGCCTGAGGCAGCGCACGGGAGAACCATTTCTCACGGACGCCCGCATCCTTTTCATCCAAAGAGAATCGCCATTTTCCCGCCAGCGACACAGGCTCCGTCTGCTTCACGCGGGCATTCCCGGAGAAATGCAACAGAGCGGCCGCCAGCAACAAACAAAATGTTTTTCTTTTCATAAATTTCTTTTAAACCGTTTACGGGACCGCCTTCCGACGATCCTTTGAGAGGACCAATATAACGATTTTTGCGCGATAATCCGTCATGCGAAAGAAACAGTCCCCCGCAGCGGGGGAAAACAGAGGGCTGGATCCGACCGGACCGACACGTCGCACGTACTCCTTTTCTGCCTGATAACCAGATCGGAGGTATACCGTGACGTATCTGTTTCGGCCGGCAGCCGCATATCCCGACACGCCGAAGTTTCCGGCCATATTCACCCTGCGGCCGATGCTGTCCGCAACTACGGCGACGAAGCCCATCCTTCCGTACCGGAAAGGATTCGAGACAGCGCCCCGGAAAATCGTCCCGCAGCCCTATGTACGACGGAGGCCGAAACCCGTTCGGGTTCCGGCCTCCGGTTTCATGGCATATCCGCCTCTGCTATTTCCGTTCTAGCAGCGGTTTGAGGAAACGCCCTGTATAGCTTTCCCTGATCCCGGCCACCTGCTCGGGCGTTCCGCATGCCAGCAGACGACCGCCTTCCCGGCCGCCCTCGGGTCCGATGTCGATCAGATAGTCGGCCACCTTGATCACATCCAGATTGTGTTCGATGACGACGACCGTATTGCCTTTGTCCACCAGTTTGTCGAGCACGCCGAGCAGGACGCGGATGTCCTCGAAATGAAGACCGGTCGTTGGTTCGTCGAGGATATAGAGCGTCCGGCCCGTATCGCGCTTGGCCAGTTCGGCCGACAGCTTGATGCGCTGGCTCTCGCCGCCCGACAGCGTCGTACAGGGCTGCCCGAGCGTCAGATAGCCGAGTCCCACATCCTGGATCGCCTTGAGTTTCATATGGATCGACGGGATGGCACCGAAAAATTCGACCGCCTGATTGATCGTCATATTCAGCACGTCGTCGATGCTCTTGCCCTTGTATTTGACTTCGAGCGTCTCCCGGTTATAGCGATGACCGTCGCAGACGTTGCATTTTACGTAGACGTCGGGCAGGAAATTCATCTCGATGGTCTGCACGCCCGCCCCCCGGCAGGCCTCGCACCGGCCGCCCTTGACGTTGAACGAGAAGCGTCCGGCCTTGAATCCGCGGATCTGGGCGTCGGGCGTGGCCTCGAACAGCTTGCGGATGTCGCCGAACACGTTGGAATAGGTCGCCGGATTGCTCCGGGGCGTGCGACCGATCGGCGACTGATCGACGACGACCAGTTTGTCGATATGCTCGATCCCTTCGACGGCATCATGCTCGAGCGGCTGCTCGAACGAACGGTAAAGCTCGCGGCTCACGGCATAGCGCAACGTGGCATTGACGAGCGACGATTTGCCGCTGCCGCTGACACCCGTCACGCAGATCATTTTGCCGAGCGGAAATTCGACGTCGATATTCTTCAGGTTATTGCCTCTGGCCCCCCGCACCCACAGGGAATGGCCGTTGCCCGGCCGCCTCCGTTCGGGAACGTCGATCCGGCGACGGCCGCTCAGATAGTCGGCCGTGATGGAATTCGAGCGCATGATCTCGGACAGGGGACCCGCAGCGCAGATACCGCCTCCGTTCACGCCGGCCAGCGGACCCACATCGACGATCCAGTCGGCACTGCGGATCATGTCCTCGTCGTGCTCGACGACGATCACCGAGTTGCCCGCGTCGCGCAACGCCTTGAGGCTGTTTATCAACCGTATGTTATCCCTCTGATGCAGACCGATGCTCGGTTCGTCGAGGATGTAGAGCACATTGACCAGCTTCGAGCCGATCTGCGTGGCCAGCCGGATGCGCTGGCTTTCGCCGCCGGACAGCGAGCGCGAACTGCGGCTCAACGACAGATAGCCCAATCCCACGTCCAACAGGAAACGGAGCCGCTCGCGGATCTCCTTGAGGATTTCCCGGGCGATCGATTCCTGTTTGGCAGAGATACGTTTCTCGATTCCTTCCATCCACGCGGCGAACTCCTCGATACTGAGCGCCGACAGCTCGGCGATGTTCTTTCCGTCGATCCGGAACTGAAGCGCCTCGGAACGAAGACGGCTCCCGCCGCAGACACTGCACTTCCGCCGCACGACGAACTGTTCCCGCCACTTGTCGCCCTTGCCCGAAGAGGCGTCGTCCTGCTGTTTCTCGATATAGTCGGCTATGCCTTCCCACGACACCATGTAGTTGCCCGTGCCGCCCAGCTCGCGGGCGTCGATGTGCAACGGCTCGCTCTCGCCGTACAGGACGGCATTGAGCGCCCGCTCGTCGAGCGATTCGATCGGATCGTCGAGCGTGAATCCGTACCGGCGCCCCAGCGCCTCGATACGGGCGAACAACAGGTTGTTCTTGTATTTTCCCAACGGTTCGACACCGCCCTGCCGGATCGAACGGCTGCTGTCGGGCACCACCCGGTGCATATCGAAAACAGCCTCTTCGCCCAGCCCGTTGCAGTGCGGACAGGCCCCCTGCGGCGAATTGAACGAGAAGGTATGGGGCGCAGGCTCGTTGAAGGCGATCCCGCTGGTCGGACACATCAGATGGCGGCTGTAAAAACGGACGTCGCCCGTGTCGTAATCGTACAGCATCGTCGTCCCCTTCCCCTGCCGCATCGTCTCGCGCAGGCTTTTGAGCGCCCTCTCGCGGATGTCGTCCCTGACGACCAGCCGATCGACGACCAGCTCGATATGATGGACTTTGTAACGATCCAGCCGCATACCGTTGAAAATCTCGCGGATTTCGCCGTCGATACGGGCATAGAGGTAGCCCTTTTTGGCCAGACTCTCGAACAGTTCGCGATAGTGTCCCTTACGCCCCTGTACCAGAGCTGCGAGCAGAGCGATCTTCCTGCCGGCATAATCGCACCCAATCCTATCCACGATCTGTTCGTCGGTCTGCTGCACCATGATCTCGCCTGTCACAGGCGAATA
>UROX01000133.1 GCA_900549685.1 uncultured Alistipes sp. | reverse complement strand
TCTTGTTGTTCGTATTGTTGCGAGCGAGTATATCACGGCTTTCCGCCAGCTTATGTACCTCTTCATCCAAGATGATCCGACCTTCAGACAATTCGTCAAGGTCCTTAAAAATTTTCCGGTCGTGTCGGCCTCTTTTTCGTGCAGGGGAAAGAAGGTAAAGGACAAATATACGGATACGGCTACTACGGGAGTCATTCCTATCAGCGTGGACGAAAGTTTCCGGAAAATCATTCAGCAGGAAATAGACGTCTTCGAGGGTATCTACACGATGGCCGGGATCAGCCCGATCTATACGAGCGAAGTCGAGGCCATCACGCTGCTGTTGCAGGACAGTGTGCGCCTGGCCGTTTCTACGCGTCCGCTTACCGGGGAAGAGAAAGCCTCGCTCGAGACCATGAAGTTCTATCCCAAGGAGTTCAAGATCGCTACGGATGCCATTGCCCTGATCGTCAATAAACAGAACAGCGATTCGCTGATTTCGGTGTCGCAGTTGAGCGGCATTCTGACCGGTGAAATCACTTCGTGGAAACAACTCGACCCTTCTTCGCGTCTGGGCGATCTGCGGCTGGTTTTCGATAACGCCAACTCGAGCACGGTGCGCTATGCCATCGATTCGCTTTGCAACGGCAAACCGCTGGCCGGGGCGCTGAATGCCCAGCAGACCAATATGGATGTGATCGACTACGTGGCTGCGACACCCGAGGCGATCGGCGTGATCGGTGTCAGCTGGGTGGGTAGCAAAAGCGATACGACGAATCTGAAGTTTTCGGAACGCATCACCGTGATGAGGGTCAGCCGCGAGGAGCAGCCTACTTTGGCCGACAGTTATCAGCCTTATCAGGCTTATATCGCATTGGGGCAGTATCCGCTGGTAAGGAATGTTTACGCCATTCTGACGGATCCGCGCAGCGGGCTGGCTTCGGGTTTTTCCACTTTTCTGGCTTCCGACCGCGGGCAGCGGATCATTCTCAAGGCGGGACTGGTCCCTGCGACGCAGAACGTGAGGATCGTCAATGTGAGAGACAATTTGTAATTTTAGCATAATTAGCATAACAACTGAAAAAATGAACGTAAAATTATCGATGATGGCCATCGCGATGATGGCGGGAACCCATTCTCTTATCGCCGGCGATAACGATAAGGGAATCGACTATTTCAAAGCGAGCATGTACAGCTACGCCAAACCCGCTCTGCTCGAAAGCGTGAACAAAGGGGGAAAAGCCAAAGCCGAAGCCTGCTACTACCTCGGAGAAATCTACTCGGCCGAAAACATGAAAGATTCGGCTGCCTACTACTATAAGGAAGGTCTCGCTGCCGATCCGGCATACGTGTTCAATGCCATCGGCGATCTGAAGCTCCAGCTGGGAAGCAATCCCGATGCGGACAAAGCTTTCGCAGGTTTCACGACCGGTAAGAATAAGAAGAATCCGCTGATCTACGTGGCTATCGCCAGAGCCTACATGCAGGTGCCGGGCAAGAGCGACAAGGTGGCCGAATATCTGGCCAAAGCCCAGGAAGTGGGTGCCAAATCGCCCGACGTATATATTCTCGAAGGAGATATCCTCGCCGCACAGAACAAGATCGGCGATGCGGCCAACCGTTACGAACAGGCCATTTACTTCGATGAAGAGTGCAAGGAAGCCTATCTGAAATACGCCCGTATCTACACTAAACCCAATCCCCAGCTGGCTATCGACATGATGAACAAGCTGATCGAGATCGACCCCGATTATACGATCGCCTATCGTGACCTGGCCGACGTGTACTACGAAAACAACCGTTTCGCCGAAGCGTCCGAAGCCTACTCGAAATACATCACGCCCGAAAACTCGGACATCGACGACCTGTCGCGTTACGCTTCCATCCTGTTCTTCAGCGGCGAGCACGACAAGGCTCAGGAAATCGTCTCGAAAGTAACCGCCCGCGCGCCTCAGAACGCTGTAATGCGCCGTCTGAACATGTACATCAGCTTCGACAAGGGCGACTTCGCCAAGAGTCTCGAGCTGGCTCGTGACTTGATGCAGAATGTCGATACGACCAAACTCATCAGCCGCGACCATATCTACTACGCCCGTGTCCTGAGTAAAAACAAAGATTATCCCGCCGCGATGATGGCTTACAAAAAAGCGATCGCGATGGATACCACGCACGTAGAATGGTATAAGGAACTCTCTTCGGCCGCTGAAAACGCCGGTCAGGTAGACGAAGCCATCGCCGCACAGACCATGTTCATCCAGAACGGCGGCAAGGATGTCAAGATCGCTGACTATTTCAACCTCGGCAAAACCAACTACATCGCCGCTTCGGGTCTCGTTCCCGAACAGGGCGGTATGACCGAAGCCGATTCGATGAAAATGTTGCAGTATGCCAAGGCTGCCGACAGCTTGTTCGCTTATGTGGCTGAAAAAGTGCCCGATAACTATCTGGGTGAATTCTGGCGTGCCCGTACCAGTGCGCTTCTCGATCCCGAAACGACGCAGGGTCTGGCCAAACCGCACTACGAAGCTGCCATCGCATTGCTCGAAAGCGATCCCGCCAAAAACGGACGGATGCTTATCGAAGGCTACCGTTATCTGGGATATTTCCACTATGTCCGCGAAGACGCTCCCGAGTCGATCAAGTATTGGGAAAAGATTCTGGCGATCGATCCCAATCACGAAATGGCCAACAGCGCTTTGCAGGCTCTTAAACAGTAGCGGAAAAGAGACCGTAGTCCGACCGGTCGAGGTGACTTGACAACTGTTCCGGGAACGATCTGAAAGGTCTTTCGGCGTGCGAACTGCCGGACCGAAGAAAGATCCGACGAGGAGCATGTCGTAAAATCGATACGGTCACCGATATGAAAAGTTCCCTTACGGGGAAAGGATAGCGACGGGCGTCCCATTGCGGGGACGCCCGTCGTGCGTTTCGTCGAAACCGCAGGAGACCGCGTTATGCGGTGCGAAAGTAGTACGGAAAGAACGGCGCTTTTTGGGGAACTGGGAAAACCAGTGAAAGAAAGTACCGCTCCGTCGGCAAACCAGACGGGTTTGTATCCGTCCGTGCGAATGCCGAGCGATTCAGGATTGTTATGTCCGGCTGACGGTTGGATATTGGACTGGGCGAGTGCTCCGATGTGCCGAAATTCTCGATATCATTTTCCCGATCCGACTGCTATGACTCTCGGCTTCTCGGTTCGGACGTAACCGATTGCGGCTTCGAGCGGGTTCTTGTCACGGCGAAACCTTGAATGCGAGGCCCGGGAAACGTGTCGCCTCGTAGACCGCCTATGTATTGCGAAAGCGTATGATTGCGTATCCGGCAGCGCTTTGCGTGCCGGTTTTTGTCGCTGCCTGCGTGCTTGTCGGACAGCCTGCCGAAGCTCTGCCGATGCGGAGAGACAGGGCTGTGAATCTGCTGTCCGAGGCCGGATACGTGGCGGAACGGAAAATGTAGCCGGATTGCGGAAAATGACGTATGGAGTCGTCTGCGGCATTTCGATATCCCGGCCGTCTGCGAACCGGTCTTTCCGATCCTCTCGCGTCGCTTGCAATCCCGGCCGCCGATCCGGTTTCGGCCTGCCTCGGCCTGTTGTCCGGACAGGGGCTTGCGACGGCAGGCCGGATTCAGGTTAGGCGGTCGCGGATCTCGAAAAATGAAATCGGGAGGGACCGAATAAAAAAGCGCCGATAATTTTTTCTCTTGACAAATTCGACTATTTTTGCAATGTTTTTTTCGAAATATTCTATCGAGGCCTGTGAATCGTATCGTCCGGATACCTTTTTACAGGCGTTTTCGATTGTCAAAACAGATAGGTTATGAATTTGACTTTGTTGTTAGTCGTTATTCTTACGGCTGTTTTTCTCGTCATTGCGGCATGGGGACTCGATTACCTGCTCTCGCCGCGGTCGTTCAACAAACAGAAGGGTGAGGCTTACGAGTGCGGTATTCCCACGCGGGGAAAATCGTGGATGCAGTTCAAGGTGGGGTATTACCTGTTCGCCATTTTGTTTCTGATTTTCGACGTCGAGGCGATGTTCATGTTTCCGTGGCGGTGATCGTCGGCGAAGTCGGGGTGGCCGGACTGGTCAATATCCTGTTCTTTTTGTTGATTCTGGTTCTCGGATTGGCTTACGCTTGGAAGAAAGGAGCTTTGGAATGGAAATAAAAGGCGTCAATATCAAATCGATGAAATACGATGCGTTCAATGACAACGAGTACATTGAACAGCTCAGGGCCAACGGTGTGAACGTCGTGGTGGGCAAGCTCGACCAGCTCATCAACTGGGGACGTTCCAACTCGCTCTGGCCGCTTACCTTCGCCACGAGCTGCTGCGGTATCGAGTTCATGGCGGTGGGTGCGGCCCGTTACGATTTCGCCCGGTTCGGGTTCGAGGTGACGCGGGCCAGCCCGCGTCAGGCCGACGTGATTATCGTGGCCGGTACGATCGTGCACAAGATGGCTCCGGTGCTCAAACGTCTCTACGACCAGATGGCCGAACCCAAATACGTGATCGCGATGGGCGGATGCGCCATCTCGGGCGGGCCGTTCAAAGGTTCCTATCATGTGTTGCAGGGCGTGGACAAGATCATCCCGGTGGATGTCTACGTGCCCGGATGCCCGCCGCGTCCCGAAGCATTGCTCTACGGCATGATGCAGTTGCAGCGCAAGGTGAAGGCCGAACATTATTTCGGCGTGGTAAACAGAAAGGAAAAGAAAGATACAGCCAAAGATGAATAAGATAAAAGACAAGCTGGCGCTTTGGGCGCCTTCGGTCGTATTCGCCGAAGGGGAACCGCTGACGGCGACCGTTCCCGCCGACTGTTTCCACGATACGGCCCGGAATCTGAAGGAAGATCCCGATACCCGTTTCGACTATCTGGTCTGCATGACGGGTATGGACTGGGGCGAGACGCTCGGCGTGGTGTATCATCTGCGTTCGACGGAACTCGCCCACGAGATCGTTCTCCGCACCGAAACCGCCGACCGGGAGAATCCCTGTCTGCAAAGCGTGTCGGATCTGTGGGAAACGGCCAACCTGAACGAACGCGAGGTGTTCGACTTTTTCGGCATCCGTTTTACGGGGCATCCCGACATGCGCCGTCTGTTCCTGCGTACCGACTGGGCGGGCTATCCGCTCCGCAAGGACTACGATGCCTCGCCGGAGGTCAATCCCGTCCGTCTGGAAAACGACGAGTCGCCCGACACGACGACCGTATGGCAGGAGCGAGACGGTAAGGCCGTCGCTTCGGAACGGGTGATTTTCGACGACTCGGAATATGTGGTCAATATCGGTCCCCAGCACCCGGCTACGCACGGCGTGCTGCGTTTCCGTGTTTCGCTCGAGGGCGAAATCATCAAGAAGGTCGATGTCAATTGCGGATATATCCACCGCGGAATCGAAAAGATGTGCGAAAGTCTGACCTATCCCCAGACGCTCGCGCTGACCGACCGACTCGACTATCTGTCGGCCCATCAGAACCGCCATGCCCTGTGCATGTGTATCGAGAAAGCGATGGGCATCGAAGTGCCCGAACGTGCGCAATATATCCGTACGATCATGGACGAGCTGAACCGTCTGTCGTCCCACCTGCTTTTCTGGTCCACGCTGTGTATGGACCTCGGTGCGCTGACGGCGTTCTTCTACGGTTTCCGCGACAGGGAGAAGGTGCTCGACATGATGGAAGAGACCACCGGCGGCCGCCTGATCCAGAACTACAACGTGATCGGCGGCGTGATGGCCGACATCCATCCGAACCTGATCAAACGAATCAAAGAATTCATCGCCTATCTGCCCAAGATGCTCGAGGAATACGACGAAGTGTTCACGGGCAACGTGATCGCCCGTGCGCGTATGCAGGGCATCGGCATCCTGCCCAAGGACGTGGCCGTGTCCTACGGGGTGACGGGTCCTTCGGGCCGTGCTTCGGGATGGCATTGCGACGTGCGCAAGCTCAAACCCTACGGGGTGTACGACAAGGTCGATTTCAAGGAGATCGTCCGTACCGGTGGCGACACGTTCGACCGCTATCTGGTGCGCGTGGACGAGATCCGCGAGTCGCTCCACATCCTCGAACAGCTCGTGGACAACATTCCGCAGGGCGATTATGCCGTCAAGACCAAACCGATCATCCGGGTGCCCGAAGGCAGCTATTTCAGCAGCGTGGAGGCGAGCCGCGGAGAGTTCGGCGTCTATATCGAAAGTCGCGGCGACAAATATCCCTACCGTGTGAAATTCCGTTCGCCGGGTCTGCCTCTGGTAGCCGTGGTGGACCGGCTGGCCAGCGGCGGCAAGATCGCCGACCTGATCGCCGTCGGAGGATCGCTCGACTACGTGGTGCCCGATATCGACAGATAATAATGTAAAAAATACAAAACGATATGTTATTGAATACATATACAGACAGTATCGATTTCAAAGCGGTCACGGGCTGGATTCACGACATGCTGAACGGGGTGATGCCCGCATGGGGCGTGACGCTCACCGAATGCGTGCTGATCGGTCTTTGCCTGCTTTTGGGATATGCTCTCATCGCGTTGGCGCTCATTTATATCGAGCGTAAGGTCTGCGCCTTTTTCCAGTGTCGTCTGGGACCCAATCGGGTCGGTCCGTACGGGACGGTGCAGAGCGTGGCCGACATGATCAAGATGCTTATCAAAGAGCTGATTACGATCGACCACATCGACCGTTTTCTGTTCAATCTGGCGCCGTTCATCGTCATCATCTCGTCGGTGCTGGCTTTCGGTTGCCTGCCTTTCGCCAAGGACTTCCAGGTACTGGACTACAACGTCGGAATCTTCTTCCTGATGGCCGTTTCGTCGATCGGTATCGTCGGCATTCTGTTGGCCGGATGGTCGTCCAACAACAAGTATTCGCTCATCGGCGCATGCGAAGCGGTGCCCAGATGATCAGCTACGAACTCTCCATCGGACTCTCGATCATGACGATGGTGGTGCTGGCCGGAACGATGCAGATTTCCGAGATCGTCGAACGTCAGGCCGACGGGTGGTTCCTCTTCACGGGACACGTGCCTGCCATCATCGCGTTCCTGATCTATCTGGTGGCCGGGACGGCCGAGACGAACCGCGGTCCGTTTGACCTGCCCGAAGCCGACTCGGAACTGACGGCGGGGTATCATACCGAATATTCGGGTATGCACTTCGGATTTTTCTATCTGGCCGAATATTTCAACCTGTTCATCGTGGCCGGGATCGC
>UROX01000132.1 GCA_900549685.1 uncultured Alistipes sp. | reverse complement strand
AATATGTTCCCTTGGGCCGACGGTGCGGAGTTCCCGGAAGATTTCGACTGGGAGCGTCCTTCGAAACAACCGTTTTTCGCATTGGACGGCACGCCTACGAGAGACCCGCGCCTTTATGAAACCTGCGTCGTGCCGGGTGACACCTATTACGACGGGACATTGGCACCTTTGTATACCAACCATTTGAATTATGTCAGCCCCAGCAGCGGATTCTTTCAGATGAAATTCATTTTGAGAGATTTCAATGACCGCAACGGTCAACCGGCACATTGGCCTTATTTGCGTCTGTCGGAAGTATTGCTGAGCTATGCCGAAGCGATCAACGAGTATGTCGGCATGCCCAATACAACGGCCTATGATTGTGTCAATGAAGTTCGAGAACGTGTCGGATTGTCTGCGCTCCACGAGAAAATGGGGAAGGACGAGTTCCGGGAGGCTGTGCTGCGCGAACGGGCGCTCGAATTCGGGTTCGAGGAGGTTCGCTGGTTCGATCTCATCCGCTGGGGCCGCGAAGCGGATTTCCGTAAACAGCTCTATGGGCTGACATCGACCGGAAACGATTCTCAAAACCCTACGGCTTTCTCTTTCAAACCCTTTGTGTTGGATGACCGGACATGGAGAAACACCTGGGATACCAAATGGTATCTGGCACCTGTCCCTCTTACGGAGATAAACAAGGGATATGGCATGACCCAGAATCCGGGCTGGTAGCATGTGGGGTCTCTAAATAATTACAGAATATGAAAAATACCATTATAATATTGCTGTTTGCGGGGTGTCTGTTATCTGCCTCCGCCCGGCAGAACGAAGGTTTTCCGGTCGTAGGTGCTCCCGATACCATAAGTCTCGGCTACGGGATCGGTGTCGACCGGGATCGGAGCGCCTGGACACAGGCGGGAGTGGGCCGCGAAGTGCTGGACAATGCGCCGCAGATTGATGCGGCCAAAGCCCTTTACGGACGAATCGCCGGACTGAATGTTTATCAGGGAGTCGGCACGACGGCCGATAACATCGCTTCGCTGTCGATTCACGGACAGGCTCCGCTGGTACTTGTCGATGGTTTCCCGCGGGATCTTAAGAATCTTACGGTACAGGAGATCGAATCGGTCGTCGTGCTGAAGGACGCCGCAGCGGTTGCACTCTACGGTGTGCGCGGTGCGAATGGGGTCGTGATGGTCTCCACGCGGCGGGGAACGCCCGGCAAGCTGAAAGTGGGTGTCGGCTATCAGTACGGCGTCAGCACGCAATTTCGCGCACCGGAATTTGCCGATGCCTTTACCTATGCCCGTTCGCTCAACGAGGCGCTTACGAATGACGGCCTTTCGCTTCGTTACAATGCCTACGAACTGAATGCGTTCCGCAGCGGAAAATATCCGTCGTATTATCCGAATGTTGATTGGTGGAATGAAGTCTACAACACCACAGCGTCGAATCATCGCCTCAATCTTACATTCGATGGAGGGTCGCGCAAGTTTCGTTATTATACGGCCGTGGATTATATGCACGACCGGGGCTTTTTTCGCAGCAATGAAAACGAATCCCGGTACAAAACCGATCCGACGGATGTTCGCTTGAACATTCGGGCCAACATCGATGTGGACATAACCCGTTCGACGCGGATGCGGCTGAACGTGATGGGCAAGATCGCTGAGACAAACCGTGCCAATTACGGAGATATTTACAACATCCTTTATAACACGCCTTCGGCTGCTTTTCCCATACGATACGATGACGACGGCCTTTACGGCGGTACGAGTATTTACGGGGCCAATAATCCGGTAGCTTTGTTGATGGACAGCGGCAATTACCGGCAGACCATCGGAATGCTTTTGGGGGATTTGTCGTTACGACAGAATCTTGATGCGCTGACTCCCGGCCTCTCGGCAGAGGTGTCGGTGGCTTTCGACAATGTCGGCTCCATGTTCGATCAGGCGACGAAGACTTATCGTTATAAGGATGCGCAGGCCTCCGTTTCTACGGACGGAACGCTGATCACCCATCCGGCCGTTTACGGCAAGGATTCGGAAGTTGTCGGCCACAGTCAGAGTTTCTACTCGTTATACATGCGGTCCGATTTGCAGGCTAAAATCGGTTATGACCGTTGTTGGAGCCGACATCATGTGCAGGCGGCCTTGATTTACGACCAGCAGGCCTACACGGCCAACGGTCGGAATAACTCGGTTCGTCGGCAATCGGCTCTCGCCACAGTCGGCTACACGTTCGACAATCGCTATACGGTGAATATCGTCGGCAATTATTCGGGTTCGGCCTATCTGCCCGAGGGCGATGCATTCCACTTTTATCCAGCGGTAAACGCCGCCTGGGTCCTTTCCGAAGAACCCTTCCTGCGAAACGCGAAGCAGCTCGATCTGCTCAAATTATCCGCTTCTTACGGCATTTCGGGGTGGGACGGGAATCTGTCGCACGAACTGTGGCGTCAGTCGTTCGGGAATACGAATGCGCACGGTTACTATTTTTCCAACAACGTCGCGGCCTATTCCGGTTTGGCTGAAGGGAATCTCGCGGCTGAAGGGCTTGTCCCCGAGGAGTCCCGCCGGGTAACCGTGGGGCTCGATCTGCGTTCGTTCGGTAATCGTTTCACGGCTTCCGTCGAGGGATTTTTCGAGCGGCGCAGCCATATCCTGATCTCTTCCGGGGCCACCGTGTCGGGTATCATCGGCATCGGCGTTGGGCTGCAACCGGCCGGCGAGCATGAGTACCGGGGATTCGACGCCTCGATTGCCTGGAACGACCGCCGCAAGGATTTCTCCTACGGAGTTTACGCCAACGCCTCCTATCTGGACAGCGAGGTGATCGCTGACGGTCAGGAGTATCAGCCCTATGATTATCTCTACCACCGGGGCAACCGGGTGGGACAAAGTTACGGACTGGAGGTCGTCGGCATTTTCCAGAGCCAGATGGAGATCAACGAAAGTCCCGTACAGACGTTCTCGACGGTGCGTCCCGGCGATTTCAAATACCGCGACCAGAACGGCGACAACCGGATCGACGATCTGGATATGGTCCGGATGCACGGATCGAGTGTTCCCCGTTTCTATTTCGGCTTCGGGTTCCATGTCGGTTACAAAGGGATCGAACTGTCTGCCGATTTTCAGGGCATGACGGGGCGCACGGTCAATCTGCTCAACTGCCCGCTCTACAAACCGCTGATCGGCAACGGCAACATTTCGCAAACGCTGCTCGATCACGAGATCCCGTGGTCAGCCGAACGCGCTTCGGAGGCGACCATGCCGCGACTGACAACCCTGTCGAATGCGAACAACTACCGGAACAATTCGTATTGGTATCGGGACGGTTCCTTCATCAAACTGCGTAACCTGACCGTTGCCTATACGCTGCCCAAACGGATTCTTCGCTTCGCGGATATGAAGATTTATCTGCAAGGTACGAACCTCTTCAGTCTGGACAATCTGAAAACCGTTGATCCCGAACAGTTGGGGGCTGCGTATCCTTCGGTGCGGTCGTACTGGGCAGGCGTGAAGTTCAATTTTTAACCGGTATACAGGATGAAAACATATCGAATCATAACGACCTTGTTGAGTGCTGCCGTTTTCGTTTCGTGCAATTACCTCGACTTCGACGAAACGAACGGACTCAATACGCACGACAATATCTATAAGTATTTCGACAATACTAAGCAAATGCTCACCAACGTCTATTCGTACATCCCTCAGGATTTCGGGGCGGTCGAAGAGGCGATGCGCGACTGCGCCTCGGACGATGCCGAATTCGGCAATACCGGAGGCGGAGTGCAGGATTTCAACAATGGCAACTGGTCGGCGCTCAAAACGCACGATACCGCTTGGTCGCTCTATAACGGCATCCGTGCGGCGAACGAATTCATCGCTTCGATCGCCGATGTGGACTTTTCCCGTTTCGAGTACGGACCGAGTTATCCGAACTGGGAACGGCAGCTCCGCTATTTCCCCTATGAGGCTCGGATGCTGCGGGCGTTCTATTTCTTCGAACTGGCCCGGCGTTATGGCGACATCGCCATGCCGACCCGGATGCTGACCATCGAGGAGGCCAATACGATCGGCAAGACGTCGTTCGACGAAGTGATCGGGTTCATTGTCGCCGAATGCGATGCATGTGCCGCCGACGGCAACCTGCCCAATACGTATGTCGGCGAGCCGGGTAACGAGACGGGACGTATCACCCGGGGCTTCGCACTCGCACTCAAATCCAAGGCACTGCTCTATGCGGCGAGCGAGCTGCACAATCCTTCGATGGATGTCGAGCGTTGGAAACGTTCGGCGAAGGCAGCGCTGGATCTGATCGAGACGGGTCTCTATTCACTCGATCCGGCGGATAAAAGCAATAACATCACTTCGCCGGAGGTCGTCCTGCTGCGTATGAACAGCGATGACAACACGTTCGAACTTCGCAACTTCCCGATCCGCTTTACCGAAGGCCGCCGAACGACTGCCGCCACGGGGACTTTCCCGACGCAGGAATTGGTCGATGCCTTCCAGACGAAGAACGGCTATCCGGTGACTTTGGGCGTGAACGGCTGGCAGTGCGACGACCCGCAGTTCAATGCTCAAACTCCGTATGCAAATCGGGATCTTCGTTTCGCCCGGACCATTCTCGCAAACGGCAGTCAGTTCAAGGGCTCGATGATCGAAACTTATGTCGGCGGCAGTGATTATGCGTCGATTGCCGAGGGTGGTTCGCCCACGGGGTATTTTCTGCGCAAATATATTCAGGAATCCACGGATCTCAATCCCAACACGCCGGTTTCCAACAAACACCATTGGATCGTTTACCGTTATGCCGAGACGCTGCTGACCTATGCCGAGTCGATGGTCGAGGCGTTTGGCGACCCGGATTACACGGATGAAACCTATCCGTATTCGGCCCGGTGGGCGATCAATCAGGTGCGTGCCAATGTCGGAATGCCCGATATTACCGTCACCGGCAAGACCGACTTCATTGCCGCGCTCCGCAACGAGTGGCGCGTGGAGTTCGCTTTCGAGGATCACCGGTTCTGGGACGTTCGCCGTTGGAAGATCGGCGACGCGACCCAGCGCCGCATCCACGGCGTGGAGATTACCCGCACGGGGAGCGAGTATACGTTCCGTCGGAAAGTCTGCGAACAGCGGACATGGGCCGACCGGATGTATCTCTATCCGATCCCCCAGTCGGAACTCTACAAAAATCCGAATCTCGCTCCGCAAAATACGGGCTGGTAACGGACCCCAAGCAAAACAGTACGAAAAAAATCAAACAACCTATTACGATTATGAAAATTCGAAAATTCATGCAGTCATTCCGGTTAATGACCGTTATCGCAGCTGCGGCAGGGTTCGTCGCCTGCCAGGAAAATACGGTGGATACGCAGGGCGAAATCCTGCCGAAACTCGCTACGGACGCCCAAAATACGTATGTCGCTGATCCGACATTGCCCGAGAACATTACTTTCAATGTCAGTTCCAATACTCCATGGCGAATTACGGTTGATTGCGGCGAGGGTTTCGCCGAGCGTCCGTGGTGTTCGGTTTCGCCTTCGTTGAGTGCTGTAAGTTCGCTGGTCGAGGTGGTTACGATCAAAATGAAAGACAATCCGACTTATGAGAGTCGAACGGCCGCTATTACGATCGAGGCAGACGGAATTGCCGAGCCGACGGTTATTACGGTCAGACAGACCGGTCAGGGCAATCTGACGCTTTCGGAGCTGCAACCCCGGGAGGAAATTTCAAAAGATGGCGGTTCTGCATCCTTTACCGTGGTTTCCAACCGCGACTGGACAGCCGAGTCGGACCAGAAATGGCTGACGCTGGACAAGTCATCCGGTACTGCGTCGGACGACCCCATAACGGTAACTGTAACGGCTTCTGTCAGCGACGGTTTGCGTCGTACTGCGGTGGTGACGGTGAGAACCGATCTCGAAACCGAAACTATCGAAGTCGTACAAGAGGGATGGAGAATGGAGTTCCGCCCATTGGAAAACCCCGAAACGGAGCTGTTTTTCGGATATGCGGGTGACACGAAAACCTACTATGTAGACGCCAATGTCGAGTGGACCGTATCTTCGGAGAATGCATATGCCGTGGTTGAAAAAATCGACGAGGAGTCGTTCTCGGTGAAACTTCCTTTTGCCCGGGCTTTTGCGGATGAGGAAATCGCGATTGTGCTGAAGGCGGCGGCTGAAAATTCGCCGATTGAGACACAGACCATGACCGTTACGCAGGAGACGGCCGTTACCCCTGAAAGCGGGCAATTGGACGGCAATACGCTGACCGCAACCGCTGGCAATGCGCGTGTCAAGAGCAAAGGCGAGTACAAGTACGGTGAGTTTATCTGGAAATTCTCCGAAGTAAATCTCGAATCGGGTTATTTCTCGATCAACAATTGGGCCGGTAGTGTGTATCTGATGCTGCGTTTCGGCAACAACGATCATCAGCTGTCGGCAGGAGGTGAGCTTACGGTTAACGGACAAAAGGTTTGCTTCGGTTTTGACAACGGTTGGGGCGGACTTTGGAATGACACCAAGCAGTTTACCGACGGCTCGTATCCCACGGATGTCGCGGAGCTCCGGTCGCTCCGTTTGCGGATCGAACCGACCGAAAGAAGCGGCACCCAGCAGAACAAGACTCTTTCGAGAAAGGTCTGGATCAATGACGTGCTGGTACTCGACAACAGTACTAATGTCGGCGATGTATGGCAGGAAGGCAGCACGCAAGCCGGATTCAATTATCTTTTCGGCATCGAGTCCGGCACCGGTACGATGACGATCGAATCGTTCGAGTATAAGCCTCTCTAAAATGTATCTGGCATGAAACTCCTATTTCGAAAATCTTACGGTCGGAGCGTCTTCGCGGCGCTTCCGGCCTTGCTGACAATGCTGTTCGCAGTGGCATGTCAGGACGACGAATCACAGAAATGGGTCGATTTGCGCTATAAGGCGGAGGATGCCTACATCCTTGAAGCGACCGCACCCAGTCCGATCCGATTGCAGGTGAAATCGACCGATCCGTGGAGAGTCTATGGACTGCACGACGATTGGTGTACGATTACTCCCGCTGAAGGAACATCCGGTGAAATTTTCGATGTCGAAGTCCGCTATTCGGACAATTCGGCCCTCGACGACCGGATCGATACGCTGATTATCCGAAGCGATTATTGGATCGGTAAATGGATTCAGGTCCGACAGAAAGGAATCGCTTATCTCGATCTGGAAGATGCAGATAACGTCGAATTGCTTCAGACCGGCA